>DATHSR010000193.1:0-6829 GCA_035464035.1 Desulfotignum sp.
CATAGGGAATGCAGCGGTTTTTGTCAAACCAGGCGGTCCCCAGCACAAAGAAGTGTTTCTGTTCCAGGGTCAGCGGCGCCAGTGCCCGGGTGGGGCACACCTGGGTGCACAGGGTGCAGTTGAACTCGCAGTATCCCAGGCGGGGCACCAGGACCGGGGTGAACATGGGGACCAGGCCCTGTTCCAGAAACAGCGGCTGAAGTGCGTTGTTGATGCATACTTTCATGCACTCCCCGCACCGCACGCAGACCGCCAGAAAATCGGTTTCCGCCAAAGCCCCGGGGGGACGGATGAGCCGGGGATCCGGCAGGGCGGACACGGCATCCGTGCGGGTCAGAACCGGAAAGGCGACCCCTGCCAGCCCGGCCGCCAGCACCTGGCGCCGCGTTATGTCCACACCCGGTGACGGCCCGGCAGCGGCAAACCGGAACGTGGTGAGGTCCCTGGGACAGAAGGCCAGGCAATCCATGCACAGGGTGCACTCCTCATTTTTGATCCGCCGGTTGTCATCCACCGCGTCCATGGGACAGTCAGACCGGCATAAATCGCAGTCTTTGCAGGCTTTGAGGGGAATCCGCCTGAAAAATGAAACCCTGGACACCAGGGCCAGCAGCGCCCCCAGGGGGCACAGGTTCCGGCACCAGAAGCGCCGGCCGGCCAGTTCCAGGGCAAACACCGCCGCCAGCAGCAGAAATGAAAAAACCGACAGAAAAAAAAGGCTCTGGCGATGGGGCAGCAGCACCGCCTTGAAGATATCATACAAAGGCTCCGTCAGGTTGGACAGCCAGGCCGGCCCGTTCAGGTAAATCCAGTCAAACCCGCCGGATACCAGAAAATGGAACCCCGGATCGACACTGAAAGTCATGCCCCGGACCAGCAGGGAAAACGGGTCGAAAAATCCCAGCAGCTGAACCGTGAAAACCGAAGAGGTCAGCACCATCACCAGTATGAAATATTTGAGGAACCGGAGCCGGGCCGGCGGTTGCATCTTCGGCCGGATCACTTTGCCCGACAGGTCGATCAACGTACCCAGAGGGCAGATCCAGCCGCAGAAAACCCGCCCCAGCACCAGGGTCACCCCGATCACCACCAGGGCCGGCCAAAGCAGGGAAATCAGGGTACGGGCCGCCAGGGTGACGGAGGCTGCCACCAGGGGATCCAGGCGGAACCAGATGTTCACCGCCCAGGGAATGGTATCGGTACCGTTATAGTCGGTGATCCTGAACAGCCACAGGAACAGGGCCAGACAGATGAGCTGGACCCCGGACCGGACTGTTTTGAGCCGGAGCTTGATGCCACTGCCGGAAGCGGCATATCCGGATGCGCCGGCCGGTTTGACGGGTGATGCCATCAGACGTCAAGCATATGGATCCGGCATTTGGACAGGTCCATCTGACCCAGTCCCCGCTCAAAGCCCTCCACAGTGGAACGGACGTCCGCGGGTTTCAGGCCGAACAGGGTGGTGGCCCAGGCATCCACCGCCACCGGATCGATGCCCGCCACCAGGGTGTCCATGATTTTCACATCCGCCAGGTTCCCGCCGGACGGTCCGTTGCGCAGCAGGATCCGGGTGGCGTCCACCACGGTCAGGTCGGGCCGGATCACCAGGTTCAGATCCGCGATCCGGGGTCCCAGGTCCATGTGCAGGCGGCCCCTTGCACCGCCGATCACACCCATGGCGTTTTTCAACCCCAGGGTCAGGGTGGATGATCCGTGATGCTTGGCCACGGGCACATTGATATAACAATCGGCTGCCAGGGCATCCCGGTAAAAGGACCATTCGGTCAGAGAGCGGCCGTCTGTGATCTTTACAGGCACAAATTTCCGGTCATCCATGTATTCACATGAAATTCTGCGGTCGTTCATGGCATCCAGGGCCGGCTTGATCCCGCTGTTCTGATAGCAGCGGCGCTTTTCATTGCAGGGCCGGTCAAACACCTGAATTTTTGCAGCCCCGGCCTCCAGGGCCAGCACCGCCAGGGCGGTCACCACCTCGGGATGGGTGTTGGCTGCCTGTTCCACGGTCCGGTCCCACCCGATATTGGGCTTGATCACAACGGTGTCGCCCTGGGTTACAAACTGTGACATCCCGCCCATGGCATCCACCATCTGCCGGACCATGGCCGGGATCTCTTTTCCCGTTGCCACAAAAATATCGGGCGTTTCATTATTTTCCGCGCCCAGAGCCTCTGCCGCCAGATCAAAAACCGGCGGGGCCGCCACCAGACCTGCAGACCACAGGACCGCCTGCTTCAAAAATTTTCGTCTGTTCATTGGCACCTCTCTTAATTATCCATCCGTTGTTGTCAATTTCTTGCCAACCGGGCCGGGATGGTGTAAGAATACCACCCATGGCAGAGAAAAACAAAACCATACAGACCTCTTTTTCCTTCAAGCTGTTTTTGTTTTTCCTGCTGGCCATTCTGATCTTCACCATCCCGGTGTTTTTTCTTGTCAACCACAGTCTGAAAAACCTGGGTCAGTTCGCCGATTCCGTCAACACCCGCCAGATCAGGCAAATGGCCAATGATTTTCTGGCAGCCATGGCCCGGGACAAGGCACAGAAATATGATGAAATTTTTCTGCGCATCAAAACCTCCGCCACCTTTCTGGGCCTGAGGGCCGGGGAAATTTATACGGCCATGGATGCCGGCAATCCCTTTGACACAGCACTGCCCCCCATGGTCTTGAACCCTGATACCCCCATTTTCTTTACACCTGAATCCGAACCGGTCATCACCCTTTTCTGGGGAGACCAGGTCATCTCGCCCGCCATTCAGGCAGAACTGCATGCGCTGACTGAAATGGATTCATACCTGATCCTGGCAAAAGAAAAATCAATCCGGGCACTGGCTGCGCACATCATCACTTTAACCGGTATCGGCAAATACTATACCTTAAATTCCGAAGCCCGGCAAGCGTGTTTCGCCCTGCCGGACCCGGCGGTATTTGACATCAGAAACGGGGAACCCATGACCACCTTTACCCGTCAGGCCCGCCCGGATTTTCAGCCCCGGTGGACCCGCCTGTACAAGGATGACGTGGCAGAGGGTCTGATGATGACCGCGGTGGCGCCCATTCTGGACGCTCAGGGTGGCTTCAGGGGCATCACGGGTATCGATATCCCCCTGACCGGCCTCACCCGGGACCTGAACATGAAAGATCCGGTCATGGCGGCACCGGACGGACGCCCTGTTGATTATTTTGCTTTTCTCATGGATGATCAGGGACGGCTGGTGTCTTTTCCCCTGTCACACCTGTCCCTGTTCGGCCTGGATGTGGATCTTCACCAGTTTAAATACTCGGATGACATTCTTACCCTGAACCTGGCCGACTCCACACTGCCGGCGGTTACACACACCGCCCAAAGCATTCTGGAGGATTATGCCAGCCGGATTGTCCTGCACCTGGGAGGCCAGGATTATGTCCTGGCCTCCCACCGCCTCAGCCAGACCGGCTGGCATATCGTACTGGTCAGCAGTGAAAACCAGCTGCTGAAATCGGTTCTGCAGACACGCCAGGCGTTTAATGACAACCTGTCAAATGTATTGAAAAGCTTTCTCATCTATACCGGCGGCCTGTTGTTACTGATCATGGGATGCATGTACCTGGCTGTCAGATGGTTTATCCGTCCCATCCAGCAGCTGACCCGCCTGACACGGAAAATATCCAATGAGGATTATTCAGAAAAAGCCCAGGAAAACAGCAGTGATGAAATCGGGGAACTTTCCCGGGCCTTCAACCGGATGATCCATCGCCTTCAACTGTCCCAGGAACGGGAAGCCGCACATATTGAGGCCCTTTCCCAGCGCACCGAAGAACTCAGAAAACTCAACGAGCACCTGGTCTATTCGGAAGAAGATGAACGCAAGGCCCTCGCCTCCGACCTGCACGACAGCGTTGCCCAGACCCTGGCCATGGGTATTTCCCGGACAAAGGACCTGATCGAATCCGACCGCCCGCCGCAACCGGAAAAGATCCATGAAATTCAATCGATCCTGGAACAGTCGGTACGGCAGATCAGGGCAATGATCTATCAGCTGTCTCCCCCCATTCTGAATGATTTTGACATTGATATCGCCATGGGTGTTCTGGTTGAAGAAACCAATGCCCGGGAAGGCACGGCCTTTTCTTACATCAATCATGTCACAGAATCGATCCCCCTGAACCATGCCCTCAAGATCACCCTTTACCGGGCGTTGGACGAACTGTTATCCAATATCCGGAAACATGCCGGCACAAAAGAAGCCCGCATCCAGCTGTGGATTAGCCGCCATGACATCTGCCTGCAGGTGTCGGACCAGGGGGCGGGGATGGACGTTCAGAAATTAAGACCCATGCAGGATGGAGGGTTTGGACTTTACAGCCTGTCCGAACGGATACAGAATTTCGGCGGCGTCATGGAGATCTCCTCCGAACCCGGCAAAGGCACTCAAATTACCCTTACCGCACCTGTCAAACCTTTGGAAAAACCATTGCCATGAAAAAACACACCCTTGTTATCGTGGATGACCACCGGGTATTCCATGACGGTATCAGCCAGGCCCTGGAAGCGGAAGGCACTTTTAAGGTGGCGGCCCGGGCAGCCGACGGGACTGAGGCCGTTTCCCTGGCCATGAAACACAAACCGGACCTCATGCTCATGGACATCAGCATGCCGGGTCTCAACGGCATGGAGGCCACCCGCCGGATCCTGGCGGCCGATCCGGACATCCGCATCCTGGCGCTGTCCATGCATACCGAAAACATCTATGTCAAAGGCATGCTGAAAGCCGGGGCATCGGGCTACATCCTTAAATCCTGTTCCTACAGGGAGCTGGTTACCGCATTGCATACCGTTCTGGAAGGCCATGTTTATCTGAGCCCGGAGGTCACGCACGTGCTGGTGACCGATTCACCGGACCGCCTGGAATGTCTCTCAGAAAGAGAAAGAGATGTTTTGAGGCTCATCGCCGAAGGCCGGTCCACCCGAAAAATCGCCGAAACCCTGTCCCTGAGTCCCAAAACCATCGATATCTACCGCAGAAACCTTAAAATCAAGCTGGGCATCGATTCCGTTGCCGGCCTCACCAAGTACGCCATTGCCAAGGGCCTGACCTCTCCCACTCCCTGACCCGCGGCGCATCGGGTTTCATCAGGATTTCACCTTCCGGCTAGCGGATGCTTTCGTAGGCCGGCCGGACCCCTCCTTTGGAAAACACAATCTGCCACAACTGGTTCCTGCGGGATCTGAAGGAACCGGCGCAGGCCAGCAGGTAATAGGTCCACATCCGAAAAAACCGGCTGTCATAGACATGCTGAATCTTATCCCAGTTTTCCACAAAATTGTTATACCAGGCCATGAGGGTGGGATCATAATCAGGTCCAAAGCTGTGCCAGTCTTCGAGAATGAGCAGCTTTTCAGCTGCTGCGGAAATCTGGCGGCTGGAAGGCAGCATGGAATTGGGAAAAATATATTTGGAGATCCAGGGATCGGACCAGCGCACCGAGCGGTTGCCCGCAATGGTGTGCAGCAGAAAAAGCCCCTGATCCGCCAGGCATTGGTTGACGATACCCATGAAGGTCCGGTACCGCCCGGCTCCCACATGTTCGAACATGCCCACCGACACAATGCGGTCAAAGGTCTCGTTCAAATCCCGGTAATCCATGAGCCGGATGTCCACGGGGAGCCCCTGACACCGCCTGCTGGCCAGATCCTGCTGCTGGTTCGAGACGGTGATGCCCACCACCGTCACCTGGTATTTCTGGGCCATGTAGGCGGCAAGCCCCCCCCATCCGCAGCCGATGTCCAGCACCCGCATGCCGGGCTGCAGCTGCAGTTTGCGGCAGATCAGATCCATTTTGGACTCCTGGGCCTCATCGAGATTCCGGGCTTTTTTCCAGTAGGCACACGAATAGTTCATCCATTTGTCCAGCATCAGGGAGAACAGCTCATTGCCGGTGTCATAATGGTGCCGTCCGATCTCAAAGGCTCTTAGCTTTCCAGGGGAAGTGGTTAACAGCGCCTTGATGCGGCACCATAACGCGGTAAAAGACCTGGCCGCTTCCTGGTCCAGCCTGACCTGAAGAATCTTGTCAAAAAACTGGTCCAGCTGGCGGCATTCCCACCACCCGTCCATATAGCTTTCGCCCAGGGCTTTGGAACCGCCGGCCACCAGCCGTTTGTAAAACAGGTCCTGGTTCACCTGGATATCCCAGGGCCGGGACCCGTCAATTTCCACGTCAGCAGCGGCGAAAAGGTCTGTAACCAGTTGTTTTGGCGATGTGTTTTTCATGTTGCAGCCTCCCTCGAAAAAATGATTCGTTTCAGTTGCCTGCATGAAGATGTCACATATTATCACAGACTGCGGGAAGGAGAAAAGCAAAAAACGCGCATCACCGCTGCCGGTTCAGGGGCGGATCACCTTCCCGGCCAGCTGCATGGAAGTGATAATATCCAGCATGTTGGTGGTGTCCCCCACCTGTTTGTCCGCCAGCAGGTCAAAATGGGACAGGCAGGTGCCGCACACCAGAATGGAGATGCCTTTCTTTTCATACTGCTTGAGGGTTTCCAGAACCGGCGAATCCGTAATGGTCAGTTTGACGCCATTGTTGACAAACACCAGGCGCCACAGATCATTTCCCATTTCCCCCAGGGTATTGATGAAGCTGATCATCAGTTTTTTTCCCAGTTCGTCATCCCCGGAACCCATGCGGTCCGTGGCCATGAGAACCAGTATTTTCCGGGATTCTTCCGCATCTTTTGCATCTGAAAATGCCGGGCCGGCCCCGGTATCTCCGGCTGGACCGCCCGTTTTGCCGGTGAATTCCGGCAGCAAAGCTGAAATGG
>DATHSR010000194.1:0-4166 GCA_035464035.1 Desulfotignum sp.
GATCTTTACGACAGAGAGGTTCAGACGGCGGTGGCAGCGGCCACGGCCCTGGTGGAACCGGTCATCATTCTGGTCATGGGGGTGGTGGTGGGACTGATCATTCTGGCGGTGTGCCTGCCCATCGTGGAAATAAACCAGCTGATCATGTAATCATTTTCTGCCGTCCTTCGGAGGTGATGCCGGTGACGGGACCCTGGTATTTTGTGTATTTCAGAATCTCTGGTTGAAAGAAAAGAACACCCCGTCCGGGTTGAATACGATCCCGGTGCGCAAGGCCGGTCCCTGGTCCAGGGCCTGGATTTTCAGGGCATGGTTGTGCTTGTGTGCCCCGGAAATTGATCCATAGATGCTGCCCGAGTAAAAGCCGGCCCCCACAACGGCGGCAACAGCGCCCAGGGCAGGATTGCCCTGATCAAAGGCCTTCCAGGCGCCCAGACCTAAGGCGGTATTGAGACAGAACGCCGCGGCCGCATCATGGAATCGGCCGGTGTAAGCAAACCCGCCGCCGGGAATGACGGCCAAAAGCCCGGCCATGACCGGTTTTTTTTCAGGCACGGACCGGGCGGACCGGATCCGGTCCATGAGATCGGTTTTTTCAGAAACCAGGTCACTGCCCGGAGAAATATTTTCCAGGGCAGCACCGGCCTGGTCCAGTTCATCTACCCCGGGCTGCCGGGAAACCTGGATGTGCAGCCGGGCCAGGTGCAGGTAGATCCGATCCCGGACGGCCGGATCCTGGGTGAGCAGTAAAAAATTTTCCAGCACCACCCGGGCATAGCCCGGATTGTTCATCTCCAGGAAGGCCCGGCTCTGCATGAAATATGCCTCACAGGTATCGATAGCTTTGATGTCAGAATCATTGCGGATGATTTGGTCAAACTGCCGGGCCGCCTCATAAAACATCTCCTGGTGGAACAGGGCCATGCCGGTGAGAAATGCTGCCCGGCCCGCCCGGGGGTCCTGGGGGAAAAAATGGATACACCGCTTGAACTCCACGTCCGCGTTACGGAAATCTTTCTGTAAAAACAGGGTGTCGGCATAGTCAAACTGCATGTCTGAAGAGATCACCAGGCCGGCGGCCCCGGCCGGGACGGCCGCAGACAGCACCAGGAACAGCCACGCCAGAATCCATCCTGTCCGGCGCCGGGGCAGTGGATTTCGGAACATCCAGCGCTGCAGCAGCGGTTTTCGGAATTTTTGGCCGGTGCGTGTCACTGGGTTCCCGTTTCCGGCGGCGGGGAGAACCACCAGAAATCATTGGCTGACACCGGGTCATGGGTCAATTTCTGCCCGTGGATGCGGATCCGGGGTGCCAGCCGGACTTCACTGCGGCCGCACCGCAGCACCCGGTCGAACGCCATGACCCATCCTTTGACCGGACCGTGCTTTTCAATGGCCCGGGCCGCGTAGGCCGAGCAGGACGGGACCATGGGGCAACGGCCCCCGGCCGATCCGGACAAATGATTCTGGTAGAACAAGATGATCCGGCTAGGGTGCCCGGCGGCAGGCGCTTCCGGGGCCGCCCCGGCCGGCGCCAGGCACAGCAGCACCACCAGGGCCACGGCCCGGGCCTTACTCCTGGGTGACACGGAACACCTCGTTGATGGACGTGATGCCGGCAAACACCTTGGTCATGCCGTCGGCCCGCAGCGGCAGCATCCCCTTTTTCATGGCCGCCTCGCGGATCCGTCCGGTTTCCGAGGTGGTCAGAATCAGGCGGCGCAGGTCATCGTCCAGCTCCATGATCTCAAAAATAGCCTGGCGTCCGGAATATCCGGTGTCAAAGCACTGGTCACAACCCCGGGGCTGGTACACGGTTCTGCCGGCCAGATCCTGCCCGCCCGATGACAACGGTTTCACATCATCGGCGGTCAGCCTGGATTGTTTCATGCAGTGCGGGCACAGAATGCGCACCAGGCGCTGGGCCAGAATGGCATTCACCGATGAGGCGATCAGAAAGGGCTCCACCCCCAGGTCCTTGAGACGGGTGACGGCGCCGGCCGCGTCATTGGTGTGCAGGGTGGAGAACACCAGGTGCCCGGTCAACGCCGACTGAATGGCGATGCCCGCGGTTTCGACGTCCCGGATTTCCCCCACCAGCACCACATCCGGATCCTGGCGTACAATGGCCCGCAACCCTCTGGCAAAGGTGACCCCGGTTTTCGGATTCACCTGGATCTGCCCGATGCCGGCCAGGTTATATTCCACCGGGTCCTCGATGGTGATGATATTTTTTTCCGGGGAGTTGATCCGGGACAGGGCCGCATACAGGGTGGTGGTCTTGCCGGATCCGGTGGGACCGGTGACCAGGACGATGCCGTGGCTCTGGCGGATGATACGGTCCAACCGGTTGAAATGATCTTCGGACAGGCCGAACTGGTCCAGGGAAAGAAAATATCCGGACTTGTTGAGCAGGCGCATCACCAGGCGTTCGCCAAAGCCGGTGGGGACCGTGGAGATGCGGATGTCGATCTCCTGGTCACCGATGCGAACCTGGGCCCGGCCGTCCTGGGGAACCCGTTTTTCGGCGATGTTCATGCCGGCCATCACTTTGATCCGGGATATGAGCGATGCCTGGACCCCTTTGGGCGGGGTCAGGCGCTCGTACAGGATGCCGTCGATGCGGTAACGGATCATAAGACGCTGCTGAAACGGTTCGATGTGAATATCGCTGGCCCCGGCCCTGACCGCCTGGGAGATCATCCGGTTCACCAGGCGGATCACCGGGGCGTCACTGACATCGTCTAAAAGGTCGGCGGTCTCCACCAGATCATCGATGATGTACCCGTTGTCGGTCATGTCCCGGGCCAGCTGTCCGGCACTGTCCCCGGACCGGTCGTACAGGCTGTTGATGGCCCACAGGATGCGGTTTTTTTCCGCCAGCACCAGGTCATGATCGGCCAGGCCGATCAGGGCCGCCACATCATCGGCAGGGCCCAGGTCCGACGGGTCGTTCACGGCAATGACCGGCCGGGCGCCGGGAATGACCAGGGGCACCAGGCAGGCGGTTTTCAAAAAATTTCTGGAGATCTGCCGGGTCCAGGCATCGTCGGCAAGGTCCGGGTCCAGCACCGGCAGCACCGGCAGGCGGTAGATGTCTCCCAAAATTTCCAGCAGGTCCTGTTCCGGCACTGTTTTCATAGACAGCACCGCAGCCGTCAGACCGGTCCTGTCCTGTTCATAGGCCGCCAGTATAGCGTCGGTTTCTGTTGAAGACAGCCCGTACCTTGTTGTCAGAATATCGATAAACTGCTGGATCATGACTTAGGGGGATGTCTCCTGTTCAGGTTTTCCGGACATTTTTTCCTTGAGCTGGTCCAGTTTCTTATACAGCGGCACGGCGCCTTTTTCAAAATCCTGGTTGATGTGGTCCTGTTTTTCCTCCAGGATCTGCCGGACTTCCAGGGGATTTCTGACCACACGGGGGGTGAGAAACACATACAGGTTGGTGCGTTCCTCTCCTTCGGAAATGGTTTTAAACGCCCATCCCAGGACCGGCAGATCCCCCAGGCAGGGGGTTTTGTTCTGGGTCTGGGTCATGCTTTCATCGATGAGCCCGCCGATAACCACGCTATGGGTGTCTTCCACGATAATGGCGGTTTCGATCTGGCGCTTGAAGGTGGTGGGCCGGTCCGGGTTGTTCTGGTTGACGGTGTCCAGCTTGGTGAGCTCCTGGAACACATTGAGCCGCACCAGCCGGCCCTGGCTGATCTGGGGGGTGATTTTCAGGGTGATGCCCACGTCCCGGTACTCATAGGAACTGTACACTTCAGTGGCGGATTCGGCCGCCGATCGGGTCTGGAACGGCACATTCTTGCCCACGGTGATGACCGCTTCCTCGTTTTCCGTAGTGAGCAGCTGGGGGGTGGCCAGGATATGGACATCCTTGTCGGTCTGAAAGGCCCGGACAATGGCCTGGATATCCGGAAAGGTCACCCCGCCGATGGTGATGTTTCTGCCCAGAACCCCGAGAGAAAACCCACGGGGCAGCCGGCCGTCTGCAGACACCTGGCCCAGGCCGCTGTAGCCGCTTTCCCCGCTGGCGCCGAAACCTGAAAACACGACCCTTTGGTCATTGTCAAATTCCTGGGAGGCGCGCCATTCCGTACCGATGTCCAGACCCCTTGTGACATTCACCTCCATGATCAGGCATTCGATATAGACCA
>DATHSR010000195.1:0-2676 GCA_035464035.1 Desulfotignum sp.
GTTTGCCGATCTTTTGCACGCGGACATCATCTGCCGCCGGGTGCCGGTCCTGGCCGAGGCGGCCGGCAGTGTGGGCGGGCCCCAGATCCGGAATGTGGCCACCCTGGGCGGCAATCTGTGCAACGGGTCCCCGGGGGCGGACAGCGCGCCGGCCCTGTTTGCGCTCAATGCCCGGCTGGAAATAAAGGGAAAACAGGGGGTCCGGCAGGTGCCTATCGCCGATTTCTACCAGGGGCCTTTCCGGGTGGACCTGGGGCCTTCGGAGATCCTCACCGCCGTGATCATCCCCAGGCAGGACTACCAGGGGTATGCCGGCCATTATTACAAGTATGCCGTGCGAAAGGCCATGGATATCGCCACCATCGGGTGTGCGGTGAGCCTGAGGGCGCCATCCGGCAGGATGGAAGATTTCAGGATCGCCTATGGTGCGGCCGGGCCCGTGCCCCTGCGGTGTCCGGCTGCGGAACAGGCCGCCGCCGGCAGGCGGGTGACCGGCCGGCTGCTCACGGATATCGCGGATGCGGTGCTGCAGGACGTGGCCCCCCGGACCTCCTGGCGGGCGTCCGGAGAGTTCCGGCGCCACCTGGCTGCCGAACTGGCGATCCGGGTGACCCGCACCGCCCTGGACCGGGCCGGGCAGGCCGGACACGGGACAGACGGTCTTTGCCCACCGGCGGTGCCGGCGGCAGGCCGGCCCCCCGGCCGGAAACCGGGACCGGAAAGGAGTGACCCATGACCCCCGGGTTTTTCACGACCCTTGACATGACGGTGAACGGCCGGCCCGTCACCCTGGGCATCGATATCCGCAGGTCGCTGCTGGCGGTGCTCAGGGAAGACCTGGGGCTCACCGGATCAAAGCAGGGATGCGGAACCGGGGAGTGCGGGGCCTGCTCGGTGCTGGTGGACGGGGTGCTGGTGGATGCCTGCATCTATCTGGCGGTGTGGGCCCGGGGGAAACAGGTCCGCACCATCGAAGGGGAGGCCCGGGACGGGCGGCTGTCCCGGGTGCAGCAGGCCTATGTGGAAGCAGGGGCCGTGCAGTGCGGGTTATGCACCCCGGGATTTGTCATGGCCACCACCGCGTTTGTGGAAAAATGCCCGGGTCCCCAGGTGAGCGATGAGACCATAAGAGCGGCCCATGCCGGCAACCTGTGCCGGTGCACCGGATACCAGCACATTCTTGCGGCGGTGCGACAGAGCCTGGAAGAGTGATAGCGTGCATGCCGGACGGAATGCCGGGGGTGTCCACATTTTGTTTGACAACAAACAGGTTCCTGTCCTATACCGGTGTCAGAAGATCACAGTCGCCGGCGAGCCAGACCTGTGTTGTCTGGCTGCGGGCGACCAATGCCTCACGTCAAGGAAAAAAGACCATGATAATGAACAGCAGAGGATTTTCTTTCATAGAGCTGATGGTGGTGGTGATTATTCTGGGCATTCTGGCCGGGATGATCGTCCCCCGGTACATGGGCAGAACCGATGAGGCCAAACAGATCAAGGCCCGGGTGGATATCGCCGCCATTGAAACCAGTTTGAAGCTCTATCACCTGGACAATGGCGTTTATCCCACCACCGAGCAGGGGCTGGCGGCCCTGATTGAAAAACCCACCCTTGAGCCCATCCCTCCCAACTGGAGCGAAAACGGGTACCTGGACAAGCGCAGGCTTCCCAAAGACCCCTGGGGCCGGGAGTATCTGTATCTGTCTCCCGGCGTCAACGGAGACTACGACATCCTGTCCTACGGCGCGGACGGCGTTCCGGGCGGAGAAGGGAAAAACAGGGACATCAAGAGCTGGGAAATCGAGTGACCGTCAGAACGCCATACGGGTTCACCCTGGTGGAGCTGATGGTCGTCCTCACCATCATTGCAGGGCTGCTGGCGTTTTCCATTCCCAAATTCAACCGCAGCGGCATGTTCATCTCCCCCCAGAAAAAGGGGGCCGCCGACCTGGCCGGGCAGATCACCTCCCTCAAACACCGGGCCATCCGGGAAAACCGGGACCTGATTCTGAACATGGACATCCCGTCCGGCACGATGTGGGTCACCGAAACCACCATGGACACCCCTTCCCTGGCCGATGCAAGAGCTGCGGCAACGCTGCTGCCGGGAAACCTGCGCCTGATGGGTATCGAGTTTGCCGGCCTGCCCGGGGGCAGGGGCGCAGATGCCGGATTGCATCTGTCGGAACCGGTGATCCGTTTCAGCCGGCACGGATATTCCGACGGGGCGATCCTGCACCTGACGGCAAAAAACCTCCCGGTTTCCCTGAAGGTGGCACCGTTTCTCATGGAAATTGAAACCGTGTTTGACCGGATATCCTATGATGACTGCCCTTAGACATCCTGGAAAACAGGACCAGGGGTTCACCCTGCTGGAAGTGCTGGTGGCCATGGTGGTGATGGCGGTGGTGGTGGTAACGCTGCTTCAAATGCAGTCAGGCACCCTCCGGCTGGCCGGGGCCGGCAGGTTCACGGGCATGGTCCCGTTTCTGGCCGACCGGCAGCTGGCGGCCCTGGCCGCATCCCCCACGGATGCGACCTTTCTGACAGGGGATTTCGGGCCGGAATATCCGGGTCTCGAATGGACCTGTACCCTGGAAGATGCCGTGTTTGAGGACCCGGTACTCGGGATGGATCCGTCCCTGGGACGGTTCAGAAAAATTCAGCTTCAGATCG
>DATHSR010000196.1:0-7672 GCA_035464035.1 Desulfotignum sp.
GTCGATCTCGATTTTCAACCCTTTCCTCAAATCAGATGCTAAATACATGGATTTCTCCTGTTGTTTATTTTTTTGTTGGTAGCGCATGTAAATGAATGGATTAATAAACCATAATTGGGGCATATTGGCAAGATCCTGGACCAGGGCAATCGCATGTAAATTTACAGCTATTGAACCCTAAAGCCGATTTTTCCGACTGGCAGTTAGCCTGGCAGAAAATTTTTTTGTAACTAATTGATATTAAAGGGAATATTTGCCTAGACTTTTTTGTAATTTTAGTATAAATATTGGCAACAAAAACAAGGAGTTGCCAATGTCCCAGAAAACTATTGATTCGTATTTTGAAAAAATTGAAGACCACCGCCATCACAACAAACTCCATAAACTGATAGATGTCATTATCATCACAATTTGTGGAGTGATCGCCGGAGCCGACACGTATGAACAAATTGAAAATTTTGGAAAAAAACGAAAGAAATGGCTTTCAAACTTTCTTGAACTGTCCTATGGCATACCTTCCCATGATACTTTCGGCAGAATATTTGAAAGAATGAATCCGAATGAATTCCAAAGTTGTTTTATGCGTTGGATCAAATCGGTTGCAGAGCAAACAAAAGGCCAGGTTATTGCAATAGACGGGAAAACGCTGAGGCGCTCCCATGACAATGCCAACCAAAAAAAAGCCATCCATATGATCAGTGCATGGGCCTCATCGAATAAATTAGTTCTTGGTCAATTCAAGACAGATGAAAAATCCAACGAAATCACAGCGATTCCTTATCTGCTCAAGCTTTTGGATATTTCAGGATGTATTGTAACCATAGATGCCATGGGAACTCAAAAGAAGATTGCCAAAACTATTATAGATAAAGGTGGAGACTATATCCTTGCCCTGAAAGAAAACCATAAAACGCTTTATGAGGATACAGAGCTACAATTCCAGAAAATGAAAAGCATGGAAAAAGAAGGGTATACGTTTGATGAAAATACAGAAGTAGACGGCGGGCATGGCCGTGTTGAAACGCGTAGATGTGTTGTAACAGCAGATATTGAATGGCTGGAGGGAAGAGACGATTGGGCCGGATTAAAATCGATTTGCATGGTGGAAAGTATCCGTGAAATTAAAGATGAATCCAGCCATGAAAGGCGGTTTTATATATCAAGCCTTGCTCCTGATGCTAAAGAAATTGGAAATGCGATCAGGAATCATTGGGGAATTGAAAATTCAGTTCACTGGGTTTTGGATATTGCGTTTCGTGAGGATGAAAGCAGGATTAGAAAAGGCTTCGGAGCTGAAAATTTTGCTGCGGTACGTCACATTGCGTTAAATCTGCTAAAAAACAATAAATCTTTTAAAGGCAGCATAAAGTCCAAAAGACTGAATGCAGCTATGGATTTAAAATATTTAGAGGAAGTTGTATTTGAATGCTAAAAATCTGGGCTAATGTGCATAGGGATTTCAGAATTGTTACTTGCGTTGGCCCTGCGTGTTGTGGAACTTGCCCTTGTGTTTATGGCCGGGTCTGTGATAGAAAAAAAAGAATATTTTCAAATTGTTGAAATGACCTGCAAGGGGTTTGGCATGACCGATGTTCCGCAAAATGAGTTTGAGACCATTCTCAACGGTATCCGGGATTTCATTCTCATCATCTCTCCGGACCAGAAGATTCTGGAGGTGAACGAAGCGTTTTTAAAACACATGCAGTACCGGCGCCATGAGGTGATCGGAAAAAAATGCTATGAAGTGTTCCAGCGTATCACCCGGAAAAGCTCCAACTGCCATGAAAAATGTCCCCTGGACCAGGTGGTCAGAAAACGGCGTCACTGCCAGGTGGAACTTTCCCGGATGGACCAGAATGGCAAAACCTGGTACACGGAACTGACCATTTTTCCCATCTGGGAGGCCAAAGGCAGAATCCTGAAGTTCATTGAAATCAGCCGGGACATCACCAAGCGAAAATCCGATGAAAAAAAAACCAGAGAACACCTTCAGAAAATGGTGGAGGAGCGGACCCGGCAGCTCAGGGCATCCCATGAACAGCTTTTGCACCAGGACAAGATGGCCTCTTTGGGAAAGCTGTCCTCATCGGTGGTCCATGAGATCAACAATCCAGTGGCCGGCATTCTGAACCTGGTGCGGTTGTGCCAGCGGATGCTCAAGGAGGACACCATCACGGAAGCGGAGCTGGATGTTTTCGCCCAGTACCTGAAACTCATGGAGACCGAGACCCGGAGGGTCACCCGCATCATCGGCAACCTGCTGGCCTTTGCAAGGCAGTCCAAAATCGAGGTCACCCGGTTTGACGTCAACGAACTCATTGAACAGACCCTGATGCTCAACGCCAACCTGCTGCGCATCAGCAAGATCCGTATCATCGAAGATCTGGAACGTAACCTTCCCCTGATCAGGGGGTCTGAAGACCAGCTCCAGCAGGTGATCATGAATCTGATCTCCAATGCTGTGGAGAGCATGGCCCATGCCGCAGCAAAGCGGCTCACCATTAAAACCTGCAGCAGTCCTGAAAAAGACGAGGTGAAGATCCAGATCACGGACACCGGTGCCGGCATCCCCAAAGAATATATTTCCAAAATATTTGAACCGTTTTTTACCACCAAGAAGAAGGGGAAAGGGGTGGGCCTGGGACTGTCCGTGGTCTACGGCATCATCGAGGAACACGGCGGAAAAATGTATGTGGATTCCACCGAGGGCCAGGGCACCTGTATCACCGTGACTCTTCAGACCGCCGGTCCGTCTTGACCGGCCCTGTTTTTCAGTTATAATGCCCCCCATGTCATTGAACCGCCTTGAACAGATTCCCGGTTTTTCCAGGCTGCCACCGGACCGCCAAAATTGGCTGACCGTCCTGTCGGAAGCCCATGGCCTGACCTTTCAGCAGCTGCGGTTCCTGGTGGTATACAGCCTGGATATGGTCTGCTGGGATATTGAGGGGCTGGACCGGTTCTACCGGCCTGAAGCCCTTGGGAAAGCCACCGGCAGACAGGCGGCTGGCAGGGTGTTTGCCCAGCTCAAATCCGGGTATGAGTCGCTCAGAAACGTCCCGAGACCCTGTCCGGACCGGCACCGGTTTTTGGCCGAGGAAAAAAAATTTCCCGAAGACCAGATACTGGAAATCGATCCGGCCGGGCCGGTCATGGGAAAATGTCCGGTGGCGTCAGGCCGGACCCGGTGCTGCAACCTCAACACCCTGGATGCGGTACAGCAGTGCGGATTCGACTGCAGCTACTGTTCCATCCAGTCGTTTTACCATGGCCACCAGGTCCGGTTCGTCCGGGATCTGGCCCGCCATCTTGAGGGGCTGTCTCTGGATAAGGAAAACTGGATGCATATCGGAACCGGCCAGTCCTCGGACTCGCTGATGTGGGGGAACCGGTTCGGTCTGCTGGACAATCTGACCCGGTTTGCCGCAACCCATCCCCGGGTGATCCTGGAGATGAAGTCCAAGAGCAGCCATATCGACTATTTTCTGGCCCATCCACCCCCTTTCAACATGGTGTTTACCTGGTCCTTGAACACCCCGGCGATGATCGCGGCCGAAGAAAAGGGAACCGCTCCTCTGGAGAAGCGGATACACAGTGCCAGGCAACTGGCGGATCAAGGTGTTCCCGTGGGGTTCCACTTCCATCCGATGGTCTGGTATCAGGGCTGGGAACGAGATTATCAGGATATTGTCTCTCTGCTGGCAGACACCTTCACCCCCAAAGAGGTGGTCATGGTCTCCATCGGCACCCTGACATTCATCAAGCCGGTGATCCGGCGGATCCGGGAACGGATGTCAAAGACCGAGATTCTCCGGATGCCCATGCAGGAATGTGCCGGCAGGCTCAGCTACCCGTTTGAAATCAAAAAAACGATGTTTTCTACCCTTTACCGGGCATTCCCCGGCACCTGGCAGACATCGGTGTTTTTTTACCTGTGCATGGAGGACGCCGAACTGTGGGAACCGGTATTCGGCCGGTCCTATCCCTCCAATGAGGCATTCGAACAGGACATGGTGAGATCTTACCAAAAGAAAATCAAGACCATCCGGCAGCATCGGCGTATCTGATGGGCAGGGTGCGGCAAAATGATGTATGTTTCACGCGCCTGTAAAAGGGGGCAGTGAATCGAACACCCGCTGAAAGGATGAAGAGGGCGGTGAAAGGAATATTGCTGTGAATGATTTCAATATCTTTATGGATGAACTTCCTCTGTGGTCGGCCCCCTTCGGCCTGACCCTGCTGGATACCCTGCGTTGCAGAAAGCATGTCACGGTGCTGGATATCGGGTGCGGGGAAGGGTTCCCCATCATCGAGATCGCTTCCCGGTTCGGGGAAACCTGCCGGTGTGTCGGCCTGGATCCCCTGGCCGGACCGTTGAAGCGGCTGGCATATAAAAAGCATGTCTACCGCCTGCCGGGCGTTCATGCCGTGCAGGGGGCTGCCGAGTCGCTTCCCTTTGCGGGCCGTTCTTTTGACCTGGTGGTGTCCAACAACGGCACCAACAATGTGGCCGATGTCCACAAGACATTCATGGAATGCCGCCGGGTCATAAAACCGGGGGGGCAGCTGGTGATTGCTGTGAATACCGAGCACACCATGTCCGAGTTCTATCAATTGTTTGAATCCGTACTCCTGGAACAGGGCCTGGGAGAATCTGCGGTGAAGATAAAAGATCAGATCCGCAGTAAACGGTTGTCCGGAAAAGATCTGGTTGCGGTGCTGCAGGATTGTGGATTTTCAGTCCGGCAGGTGATCGAAGACCGGTTTTTCATGCGGTTTGCCGACGGCACTACCCTGTTCCGGCATTACCTGATCCGCAACTTTTTTCTGGAGGGCTGGAAAAGCCTGGTGGCAACGGACCGTCAACAGGCGGTCTTTGCAAGGATCGAAGCGCGACTGGACGCGGCGGCACGTCAGGCAGGCCATGTCTGTCTGACGATCCCGTTCATGGTTGTGGACGGGGTTCCGGTTTTCTGAATAAAGGATAGCGGTATGCACCCCTTTTTTTTGAGGAATATTGACCCATGATGCAGTTGAGTACATGGTTTGCGTTTTTTTTGATGATGACGGCCATTGCCTATACTCCGGGTCCCATGACCATGTTTGCCATGTCTTCGAGTGTGAAACACGGATTTTACCGGACCCTGCCGGGTATTTTCGGCGGTTCGGCAGCCTATATGGTCCAGATGGTGGTGGTGTATCTGGGGCTTGGGGTGATTGTCCAGAACTCCACGGTTGTCTTCAATACCATCAAATGGGTGGGCGTCATCTATCTGATCCTGCTGGGGGTCCGGAACTGGCGGCAGTCCATAAGGGATCTGGAGATACCCCGCACCGGCCTGCCTATTTCCCCGGTCAGACAGTTTTCCCTGGGGTTTGCCACCGGCATGTCCAACCCCAAGTCCGTGCTGGTGTTCACGGTCCTGTTTCCCCAGTTTATCCAACCGGATCATTACACCGTCCATTTTGCTGTTCTGGCGGCCAGTTTTTTCATTATCCAGGGCAGCAGTGCACTGGCCTATGCCCTGTTCGGGGCCCGGGTGTTTGAATGGCTGCGGCAGCGGAACCTGGCCCGTATTCAAAACCGGATCACGGCGGTGATCCTCTTTTGCGCCGGGGGCATACTGGCGGTCAGCAGAAAATAGCCATCCCCCGGTGCACGGTCTATCTGCCGGGAAACCGCGGTTACCCCGGGATTCAAAAATAAAATATTAAAGGCTGGAAACGGCCAGGCAGTTGAGCCAGGCAAAAGATTTTCGGCCCAGGCCGTCGGAAGAGACGGTGACGGTGGAAAAGTCGAAGCCGGTTTGCCGGCAGATGCCGGTCCAGTCGTCACGGGTCATGGCGGTGAACCGGCGGCCCCTGGCATCGAATTCATCGGCCGTAACATCGTCCCGGTTCAGGGGCACGGAAAAGAACAGGCGGCCGCCGGGAACGAGAATCCGGCGGATCCCTGAAAAAACATAACGGATGGCGGGCCGGGCCAGGTGCATGAAGGTGGCGACAGCATAGATTCCGTCAAATGGGCCCAGATTCTGGGTCAGGTCCCGGGGCAGGCAGATGCGGCAGAGGCGGCCGGCAAGGGCCGGGTGGCAGGCGGCGGCCGCGTCGATCATCTCCTGGACCGCATCCGAGGCCACGACATCAAATCCCTGGGCCAGCATGAACGCGGCATCCCTGCCGGAACCGCACCCCAGCTCCAGCAGCCGGGCCCCGGGGGGAAAGCTGTCTGCCAGCAGGGCGTGCAGGTCCCGGACATCCGCAGACTCATACCGCCGGACCAGATCTTTCCAGTGATGGATATAATATGCCAGGGTGGTGTCAGTCACAGGCAGCCGTCATCAGTATTATATTTTTCAGGGAGAAAGGGCCTTGAAAACAAGTCAGTGGATCCGCGACATGGCGGTTGCCCCTGGAAAAGGGATGACCCGAGCGGACCGCAATCCGGGTGGCTTCGGAAGGACCGCCAAATACCCCGGCCTGTGTCAGATTCTGTAAAAATCGATCATAAATATTCGACATATGGCTACTTTAACCGCTATCCTAAAACAGTCAAGGCGATTTTGGGATAGCGGTTAAAAAACAGCCTGATAAACTAATTCTTCTGTGCGTCCTCCGGGTACTTCCACGTGTGCCATGCCGGGCCGGAACATCCCGGGGTTGATATCTGGCGGATTATAAATATTTTCTTTACAAAATATTCATTTACATAAAATATATAAATATGGTATTTTAATTAGATAATAAAAAAGTGAAAAATTATTTTCAGCCAGGATCACCAACCAACCAGATAATTAAGGAGGATATTCTCATGGCCTGTATAGCCGGAATCGTTTCGCAACATGGAAAAATCGATGCCGATTGTGCCCCGATGCTGGGGAAAATGCTTAATGACATGCGCCACCGGGGGCCTGACAATATGTGCATCCGGACAATACCCGATCACCGGGGAGCGCTGGGCGCCAATGAAATCAACCTGTCGCCGGCCCGCACCATCTGCTCATACCTTGAAGAGGCGCCGTTTATTCTGTTTGACGGGGAACTGTTCAATGACCGGCCCGACAGCGGTCAGCGGGACATCGACCTGTTCTCCGAACTGTATCAGAAATATGATCAGAAATGTTTCTCGCATATGGACGGCAGCTTTGTCTGCGCCATTGTGGAAAAAGATGATGAAGTCATCCTGGCCCGGGATGCCCTGGGCGCCAGACCGCTCTTTTACGGGTGGGACGGGGAGGTGTTTCATTTCAGCAGTGAAATGAAAGGATTGAAAGATCATGTTCAGTTCGATATCCAGGAACTGCCCCCGGGACACAGATACAGTACCAAAAAAGGGTTGAAACCGTATCCAATGTTTGAAACCGAAGTGCCGGATCCGGGCGATGACGTCATGGAGGCGGCAGCCATTTTAAGGGAGCTGATGATCGAAGCGGTAAAAAGGCGGATGGATAATGCCGATGCCGTGTCTCTGAGCGGTGGTCTGGACAGTTCCATCATTGCGGCCATTGCCCGGGAATTCAATCCGGATCTAAAGCTGTTCACCGGCTCGGTGAAACAGGCGCCGGGGCCGGATCTCGAAAATGCGAAATTGATGGCCGACTTTCTGGGGCTGGAGCATTTTGTTTATGAAATTACGGAGCAAGATATTGAGCAGGTGATTCCCGAAGCCGTC
>DATHSR010000197.1:0-19805 GCA_035464035.1 Desulfotignum sp.
GGTGATGTCTCTGCCTGAAGAGATCAGCAGCATGTCCTCCTTTTCCAGAATAACACGCAGATCAATATGGGATAAAAAATCCTCCAGGGCTTTATCGTCCTGCCACGCAATCCCCTGACGGCGGATCTCATAGGCCACGCCCCGGTAAAGGGCGCCGGTATCCACCCGGACACAGTTAAGTTCCTTTGCCAGCAGTTTGCTGACTGTGGTCTTGCCGGCACCTGCCGGCCCGTCGATGGTGACAATTCGATATGCCATAATCTGTTTCCAGAATATCAAGGGGTTTGTGAAAGCACCGCTTTCAATGCAGTAATGAATATCTGGTTTTCTTCCGGGGTGCCGGCATTGACCCGCAGAAACGTTTCAAAACCGTAGGACTTCATAGAGCGGACGATCACTCCATGACTGAGCAGACGTGTGAACAGTTCTGTGGCATCGGTTTTGACATCCACCATCAGAAAATTGGCCTGGGTGGGCAGCGGATCAAACCCCATGGCGGACAGTTCACGGGTCAGATAATCGATCCCCTGGTGAACCGTTTCAATACTGCGGTGCAAAAAAGCCTGGTCTGCAAGGGCGGCCTCTGCCGCCACCTGGGCCAGGCCGTTGACGTTGAACGGTTGACGGATCCGGTTGAGGATCTTTGCCACCTCCGGGTCCATAATGCCGTAACCGATTCTGAAACCAGCCAGACCATAAGCTTTTGAAAACGTCCTCAAGGTCACAATCCGGGGATCCGCCAATGGATGATCCAGTGAATTGAAAACGTCCGGATTCCTGACAAATTCCATGTATGCCTCATCCACCACAATCAGGACATCGGGCGGAATCAGGTCTGCAAATGCCGCAAACGCATCTTTTGTGATGATACTGCCGGTGGGGTTGAAGGGATTGGTGACAAACACCATTTTGGTCTTAGGGGTAACGCGTTCGGCAATACCTGAAAGATGGGTGTCGAAACCGGACAAAGGCACCATCACGGGAGTTCCTTTTGCCGTTTTCACACTGATCTCATACATGAGAAAAGAGGGTAACGGCATGAGGGCCTGGTCGCCGGGATCGAGAAACCCGTGGGCCAGAAGGGCAATCAGATCATCGGATCCGTTTCCCAGGACGATATTTTGCGGTTCGACCCGGTAGTACCGGGCCAGCTGTCGGCACAGATCATGAGCAACAGGTTCCGGATACCGGTTCATGCGGGGCAGGTTTTCAACCACAGCTTTTTCAACATCTGGAGAGAATCCCAGGGGATTTTCATTGGATGCCAGCTTCACTGCTGTATGAATCTTGAATTCCCTTTCAAGCTCCTTCAATGGCTTGCCTGCCTCATAGGGCTTGATGGTGGAGACCGCGTCACTTATTTTAGGCAGCATGCACAGATGTTCCTTTCCAGAAAATAATTATTGCCGTCAGCCAGTGACATAGTTAGAATTTGATATTTTGTCAACGATAACAAAAAAAACGGGAGGACCCGCCTTGAAAATCAACAAAATCGATCATGTTTGCATCGCTGTCAAGAACCTTGACACTGCCCGTAAAATCTGGGAACCTGTTCTCGGAAAAACAGCGCCGGATGAGACCTATGTTGATGAGCCGGAAAAAATCAAGGTAGCCAGATACCGGTTGGGAGGGGTTGGATTTGAACTTGTGGAATCCACAGCACCCAATGGAGAGGTTGCCAGGTTCATTGAAAAAAGGGGGGAAGGTGTGATGCTCATCAGCTTCAATGTGGACGATACCCAGAGCGCCATGGATGAATTAAAGAAAAAAAACTCCCCGTTGATTGGCGATGCTCGGCCTTTTCGAGGCGGTGAATATGCGTTTATCCACCCTGGAAAAATGAACGGGGTGCTGGTGGAGCTCATTGACGGTCAATCGAATGGGCTTTCAGAATAATTACTTGATTCAATGGAGAAAAAATATGACCGTCCGTGTAATCACCGGGCTTGAAAACCTGAAACAGCACCCCCCTGCCGTCCTGAATGGCCGTCGACTGGGTCTGCTGGCAAACCCGGCATCCGTGGATTCACGGTTTCAGCATGCCATCCATGTAATCCAGGGCCTGTTTCCCGGCCGGCTCACCACGATCTTCTCCCCCCAGCATGGCTTTCATGCTGAAAAACAGGACAATATGGTGGAGTCCGATCATGACCGGGAGCCGGAACTGGGTATCCCCATTTACAGCCTCTACAGCCGAACGCGGATCCCCACCTTGCAGATGTTTTCAGACATCGACACCCTGATAGTGGATCTTCAGGATGTGGGAACCCGGGTGTATACATTTATTTATACCATCTCCTACTGCATGGAGGTGGCCGCCCGGAACGGGATACCGGTGGTGGTTCTGGACCGTCCCAATCCCATTGGCGGAAGCCGGGTGGAAGGCAATATTCTGGAACCGGCCACAGCCTCATTCGTGGGCAGATTTCCCATACCCATGCGCCATGGTATGACCGTCGGGGAAATCTGCCGGTTCTTCAACCAGGAATTCAAGATCGGGTGCGATCTCACGATCGTCCCCATGTCCGGATGGCGGCGGCACATGTACTGGCCCGATACCGGCCTGGCATGGATTCCGCCGTCACCCAATCTGCCCACCCCGTTATCCTGCATGGTGTACCCCGGTCAGGTGATTTTTGAAGGAACCAATATCAGTGAAGGACGGGGCACCACCCTGCCTTTTGAAATGTTCGGGGCCCCGTTTCTGGACACCACCGCCATGGCCCCGGTGCTGAATCAGCGGGTTCCGGGCGCCTTTTTCAGACCGGTCTGTTTTCAACCCACCTCCGGCAAATGGCAGGATCAGGCCTGCAGGGGGTTTCATATCCATGTAACAGACAGGGCGGTTTTTTCTCCCTACGCCGCCTCACTGCTGGCACTGCAGCAGATCATCCAACACCACCCCGATGCCTTTGATTTCAAACAGCCCCCGTATGAATATGAATATGACCGCCTGCCCATGGATCTGATCCTGGGAAGCAGTAACATCCGGGAACATCTGTGTGCCATGACGGACATCGCCGCTGTCGAAACCCTTTGGCAGAAAGAGCTGGCGGCGTTTAAAACGTGTTCTGAAGCCTATTACCTGTATGCATGATTCCCGGCACACCGTTGACATGGCGTGATCAAACGATTCGGACATGCACACAAAAAAAGGGCCGGTATGCACCAGGCCCTTGCTTTGAAAATTTTTTTCTGAACGAAGACTTATTTGTTTTTCAGGTCGTTGAGTTCTTTTTCAAGCGCTGCAATCCGAGATTTTTCATCAGCCGGGGCATCTTTGCCTTCCTTGTTTTTCCAGGAATCCTTGAGCTCATCAAACCCCAGGTACAGTGCAAGCCCGCCTCCCAGCAACAGCACCGGCGGGATAAATCCGGCCAGAAGATTCAAAAAATGATCAAACCAGACTGCCAGTCCGACAACACCGAGGAGCACTGCGATTGCACCACCGATCAATGTCTTCATAAATACTTCCTCCTTGAATTTTATTCACCACCCAAACAAAATGGTAACAAATTAAACAGAAACGCATGCTTGTCAATAGGATTTGAAAAATATCACAGGCAAACCGATTTTTCAAGACCCTTTTCCCCCGGAAACGGAGGCATCGCACCCGGACTTTCGGTGTATCCCCCGGCATCGGACCTGTCCCCCGTCTTCCCTGCTCCTGCCCCCAATAATAATATTGCCTTTAAATGCCAGGTTTGATAAGAAACAAACGCCTGAGTGACACACAGCAAGGCCATATTTTATATTAGGGACACTCCATGCGCCTTTTCCATTTTTTCAGAACCCTGCTCCCCAGGACCAGGGCAAGGATACGCCGTACCATTGACTGCCTGTTGGGAGACACATCCGACTACTTCACCAATCTTTATCCCGGCAATCACAGCTATGTTGCCAGAAAAATCCTGAACCGTCTGATTCAGAAACTCAATCTGGACGATCACAACCTGGAGAAAATCCAGTCTCTGGACCCGGATGCCTGTATTGTATATGCCAGCAAAAACAAGCGGCTGTTTGATTTTCTGTACCTGCACACCCGGCTCAGGGAACTGAAGCTGCCTTATCCGGAACTGGGATTTGACCTGCATTTCTTTTTTCTGCTGCCGGTCAAGCGTCTGTTAAGGATCTGGTTGTCCCACCTGGATTATTTTTTCCAGCACTTTGCGTTCAAGGATTTCTACAGATCCGGATACGCTTTTCAAGAGCTGCTGTCAGGAAAATCCGGATTTGTCTGCCTGATAGAGGAGGATGATTTCTACAACCGGTTTATCCGGGCCACCCCTGATCCGCTGTACCATCTGATTGAATTTCAAAAACGTATGAAAAAACCGGTTTTCATCATACCCGAGGATATCATCTATGTCACAAAACCCATGCACAAAAACCCGGGTCTGGGAGAAATTCTTTTCGGTACCCATGAAAAACCCGGTTGGATCAAACGGCTGAACATCCTGCTGCGCCACCCTGAAAAAATTCGGGTTGAATTTGCACGCCCGGTGAATCTTATGGAGTTTCTTTGCCGGCCTGAAATTGACCGTCTGGATTCAGAGTTTCAGACACACCGGTTGCGAAGCTACCTGGTGGATATCTTGAACCGCCAGAGAAAAAGCATTACCGGCCCGGTGCTGAAATCCCGCCAGGAAATCACCGAAGATATACTGACCCGCAAATCGTTAAAGGAGTTTCTGGCCGACTATGCAGCAAGAAAAAACATCTCGCTGAAAAAGACCAACAAAAAAGCGGCGGCATACATCAATGAAATTGCCGCCAATTACAACCTGCGGATCATCAATCTGGGAAACTGGCTACTCACCTGGATATTCAAAAACATTTTTGAAGGGTTGATGGTGGACCAGAAACAGATCAACCGGATGCGGGAAAAATATACTGAAGCCCCTCTGATCCTGGTCCCCTGTCACAAAAGTCATCTGGATTATCTGCTTTTGCCTTATGTCATGTTTAGAAACAACATGCCCTGCCCCCATATCGCAGCCGGCAAAAACCTGTCTTTCTGGCCGCTGGGGCCTCTTTTCAGGGGCGGCGGGGCCTTTTTTCTCCGGCGGACATTTAAAGGCGCCGAGCTCTACAGTAAGATTTTTGCCGCGTACCTGGAAAAACTGCTGTATGAAGGTTTCAACATCAAAATTTTCATTGAAGGCGGCAGAAGTCGAACAGGCAAGCTTCTGACTCCCAGGCCGGGGGGCATGGCCATGATCATCCGGGCCTATCTGAATGGTGCCTGTGACAACCTGTATTTTGTTCCCATCTTTGTGGGGTATGATCGGGTGCTGGAAGAAGATGCCTATCTCAAGGAAATTGAAGGCGGCAGCAAGAGCCCTGAAACTCTCAAGGGGCTGATCAGCACCCGCAAGTTCCTGAAAAAGAAATACGGCAAAGTCTATATCCGGTTCGACGAACCCATTTCCATCAAGGACTATATCCACAGACAGAATATCAACCTGACCCGGGCCACCACCCAGGAATATATGGATTTTGTCAGGCATTTCAGCTACAAACTGATGGCCGCCATCAACAAACAGGCGGTTGCAACACCCCATGGCATCATCGCCAGCGCCATATTGAACAGCCCCAAAAACAATTTCTCAAAAGGTCAGATGATTGAACGGGCCAACACCTATTTAACCGTTTTGATGAATGACGGCGTGGAACTGTCTGAAACCCTGCTGCTGGATCTGGACAATACTTTCGACACGGTAATCAACAATTTTATATCCAGGAACTTCGTCGAGCTGGTGGATGAGGATGAAGAAGAGATCTCCGATGACACCTACTTTATTGTCAAACACAACAAACGGGCCATCCTGGATTATTACAAAAACTCGGTGATCTCCTTTTTCGTGCCTGCCGCATATACGGCCGTGGCCATCCTGGAAGTGGACCGTTTTAAATTCTCTCTTCCCGATCTGATCCGGAGATACCGTTTTTTGCAAAAAATGTTTCATGATGAATTTTTCAATGATGAGGAGATCACCTGTGAGGAGCAGATCTCCCGATGCATTAAAAATTTTACCAATGAAGGAATTCTGGTGCCCGATCCATCCCGTATGGACATGCTTAACCTGACCTCCATGGGACTGCGCAAACTCAAATGGTTTGCCGCCTTTATGCTGCCTTTTTTTGAGTCCTATGTCACCGCCCTGCTCTACTTTGAAAAAGAAAAAAAGTCTGCGCTGGATGAAAAAGAGCTGGCCAAAAAGATCCATTCCCATGGCATCCGGCTCTATAAACGCAAACAGGTGACCCTCAAGGAATCTTTGTCCTTGATCAACTACCGGAATGCGGCCAGATTTTTTTCCCAGAACGGTGTCAATGGGTCTGAAGACCAGATTCAGATAGATTACTACAAACAGATCCTCAACCGCCTGGTCCGGCTGACCGCGTCCTGACAACAGATCATGAAAGCACTGATTCTGGCCGCAGGCTTTGGAACACGGCTGCTGCCGTATACAAGGACCATTCCCAAACCGCTGTTCACCCTGGGATCCATCCCCGTGCTGCAGCATATCATCCAGCAGCTGTCCCGGTGCGGGTGCCGCCATGTTCTGATCAACACCCACCATCTGCCAGACCGGATCACAGCTTTTCTGGACAGCCTTGAAACCCGGATGGCGATAAAAATCAGTGTGATCCATGAACCCGAAATCCTGGACACCGGCGGCGCCATTGCCAATGTCAGGGAAACCATGGCGGATCAGCCCTTTTTTGTGATCAATGGCGATGTGGCCACAGATATGGATCTGGCATCGGTGTGGCAGGTCCATCTGAAATACGGCCCCCTGGCCACCCTGGTGCTTCATGATCGGACAGAGTTCAACCAGGTGGCAGTGGATGGCGACGGCTGGATCTCAGATTTTCACAGCCCCGGCAGAGGACTGGCATTCACCGGAATACAGGTGGTGTCTCCCCGGATTTTTGAACACCTGCCTGCCACACGCATTTTTTCCAGCATTGATCTCTACGCGCGCCTGTGTCCGGACCGTCAGATCAGGGCCTATGTGCCCCCGGACATTTTCTGGGAAGATATCGGCACACCGGCAGCCTATTCACGCACCGCCCGGCGGTGGATCAGTGCCGGTGTACTCGGGACAGATATCGGCAACACCCTGGTTCACCCTCTGGCCGGGGACGGGTCTGACCGGTCCTGGTTCCGGGCCTGCCCGGGGACGGCCAGTCATGGGGTGTCTGAATGGAAATTCTCCTCTGCTGTTGTCTGTGACCACGGTATCTGTCTGCCTGGCACTGACAGACGGGCCCAGCTGGACGCGTTTGTGTCCATCGGAAACCATCTGCATTCCCGGAATATCCCTGTTCCCAAAATCCTGGCCCACGATGCCCTTGCCGGAATTGTGGTGCTGGAAGATTTAGGCGAAATCCATCTGGCTGACTGGGTAAACCGGACGCCGGACCTGGCCGGAATCATCCGGACCTACCGGAAGGTCATTGACCGGCTGGTTCTTTTTTCCCAGAAAGGCGCAACCGGATTTGACCTGTCCTGGACCTGCCAGACCCCGTTCTATTCAAAAGACCTGATCCTGGAAAAAGAGTGCCGCTATTTTTTAGAGGCGTTTGTCCGAAATTTCATGAAAAAACATGTCGATTTTGACGCATTTCTGGATGACTTTTCATTTATTGCAGACCATGCACTGTCAGAGGGCCTGGAGGGACTCATGCACCGGGATTGCCAGTCAAAAAATATCATGATCAAAAACGGAACCCCATTTTTTATTGATTTTCAATCGGCACGGTTGGGCCCTTTTCAATACGATCTGGCTTCCCTTCTGCTGGACCCTTATGTTACACTGCCGCAACAGGCCTGGCAGGATCTTCTGATCCATGCCATGGACCGGCTCAACCTGAACTCCCGGGACAGCCGGCAGCGGTTTGTCCGCAGCTTTGATTTTTGCTGCCTGACACGGAACATGCAGATACTGGGCGCGTTCGCCCACCTGAGCCGGGTTAAGAAAAAACCGTGGTTTGAGGCCTATATCCCGGCGGCACTGGCGTCCCTGAAGCACCTGGTTCAGCAAATGGAATCCGCTTCTGTCCGCCGCCTGAAAAAACTGATCCTGAGCCTTTAAGGAGAACCTGCATGGAAAAAACATATGTGATGATCAACGGGCTGCCCGGCAACGTGGCCGCCACCATGGCCCTGGCTGCAACGGCAGATCCGCGGTTTGAACTTATTCCCTTTTCATTGACAGGCCCGGATATCATGCAGGCCGTCTTCCAGGTTAACGATCTGTCTGTCACTCTTTTGAGGCCCGATATCCGTGAAACCGCCATCCAGGATATCCAGCAACGGTTTTCCCGTTTCATCGCCGTCGACTATACCCATCCGTCTGCGGTCAATGCCAATGCCCGGTTCTATATCCGGCACCAGATCCCGTTTGTCATGGGCACCACCGGTGGCGATCGTCAGGCTCTGGAAACCGAGGTGTCACAAGGGGATACACCGGCGGTCATCGCTCCCAATATGGCCAAACAGATTGTGGGGTTCCAGGCCATGATGGCATTTGCCGCAGACAACTTCCCCGGTCTTTTTTCAGGATATACCCTGGAAATAAAAGAAAGCCACCAGCAGGGAAAAGCCGATACCTCCGGCACTGCCCGGGCCATGGTCGGATATTTCAACCGCCTGGGCCTGGAGTTTAGCCCTGATCAGATCCAGCAGATCCGGGACCCCCGGGTACAGCGTAATGAGTGGCAGATCCCCGACGCCTTTCTGTCGGGCCATGGCTGGCATACCTATACCCTGACCTCACCGGATGGATCTGCCCTGTTTGAATTCAAGCACAATATCAACGGCCGGCAGATTTATGTGGAAGGAACGTTTGATGCGGTACGGTTTCTGAAATACCAATCGGTCGGAACACCCGGCGCCAAACGCCTGTTCTCGATGATCGACGTACTGAACCAGGCACGATGAACACTTTATGAGAGGGTATCAAAAAATACTGCTGGTCCTTTTCGGCCTGGTATATCTGATTTCACCGGTGGATATGATCCCGGAACTGCTGGTGCCGTTTTTAGGGTGGGTGGATGACGGGGTAGTCCTTTACTGCATCTATTATCTGATTCGATATAACCGCATGCCCTGGACCCTTTTTTTGAGAAACAGAAAAAGACCATGACCCATTTTCTGACTGTTGATGACAACCGGTATGAAATACGGTGGCACCGGTATGGAAAAAAAAACGGCCCGGTACTGGTGTTTCTGCATGAAGGCTTGGGCTGTGTAGATCTGTGGAAAACCTTTCCTGAGAACCTGGCAGAAGAAACCGCCTGTGACGGATTTGTTTTTTCAAGGCTGGGATACGGCAGGTCTGACCCCTGCCCATTGCCCTGGAAAATTAATTTCATGCACACCCAGGCCCTGGCGGCACTGCCCAGAATCCTCTCAGCCGCTGGCATCCGGGATGCCATTCTCATCGGCCATTCAGACGGCGGGTCCATTGCCCTGATCCATGCGGGCAGCCGCCATGCCGGCCAAAGGCTGCAAGGCGTGATCACGGAATCGGCCCATGTGTTCTGCGAACCGATCACGCTGGCATCCATCCGGACGGCCAGACATGCCTATCTGGCAGGCAATCTCCAAGCAAGACTGGCCCGCTACCATGGCACAAACACCGATACCGCCTTCCATGGCTGGAACGGTGCGTGGCTCAACCCCCGGTTCGTGCACTGGGATATCCGGAAATACCTCGGGCAGATCCAGGTGCCGGTACTGGCCCTTCAGGGGGAGGATGATCCCTACGGCACCCCGGCCCAGCTGACCGCCGTTGAATCTGGGGTCCTTGATTGCAAAACAGTTCTTATCAAAAACTGCCGCCACTCCCCCCATCTGGAACAGCCGGACAGGGTAACGGCTGACATGGCCGCCTTTATCCGGCAGATTATAAAAACATGACCTGATGCCGGCCCATGCCCGCAGAAACGCGCTGCCGGTAAAAGCCTTGATGGCATCGGGCGTTCCTGTTAAAAAACAATCACCATGGAATTGATATTTGGATTAATGACCTGCCCTGCATTGACAAATCATTGGATCTCTGGGATAAACCCATTCAACCGACGCTTTAAAAAAAGGAAACGGTGTGACCGGTATAAGTGAAATTCTGGTTCTGATCCTGTTGATATCTGGTATCCTGATTCTGCCCAGGATGCTCAAACCCCCTTCTGCCGGAAATTCCGGAAAAAAAACAGCCGATTTGTCCCGGAAAAAAAGGGCCGCCATTGTGGCCTCAGTCCTGTTTCCCGCAGTCTGTGCACTGGTAATCAAGCCCTGGGAGGGGTCCTTTTTGCTGTTTGGGGTGACCGGTCTTGTGCCGGTAGCCCTGGCATGGGCCATCTACTGGGTTGTGTCCGCTCCCGGAAAATAATCCCGCCGCTAAAAAAAGTATTGCCGCAAACACAGCCGGCCCGGTCCTGTTTCCAGGATCGGGCCGGCTGTGTTTTATTGGATCAGCAGGGATCGGTCACGGTTTTCAGTGATGATTTTCCCTGGTGTCATTGATGGTGTCGTAGGCTGCCTTGGCAATACAGTAAGCCATGCCGGCACCCAGAATGCCGATGGCATACCAGAAACCGCCGAAAAAAAGCAGATGACCGATATCCCATACCCATTCAAAGATAAATGGAAACATAAATTTTCTCCTTTTTTAGGATTCTTGCGCAGTGGGCTGATTCAGTTCCACTTCCTGGGGGAATACCGGCAGATACCGGTAAGTCACCGCAATCAGGATGATTCCGTAGGCCACCGGCAGAATGGTGGTGGCCACTTCCTGCCAGGATGGAATGTACAGTGCCCAGGTGTCAAAGGGCATGACCGGAACGGCCACCACCTGGAGCACCATGACCCAGCGGTTGAGACACACCCCGATAACTCCCAGAGTAATGGCCACCAGCCGCAGGGTGGGGTTTTCCCGGGTGGTCTTGTTGATGAGCAGCAGGCCCGGAATCACGCCGCAGACAATGATTTCAGCAATCAGTATCCAATATCCGTAAAAGCCGTTATTGGTGTAAAAATGGCTCATCTTGAACCCGAGACCCGGGGCGGTGACGGTTGCCCAGTAAATGGTATCAATGATCTTGGCGATGATGTAGGTAACGATCATCCATCCGGAAATCTTAGCAAGCAGGTGGACCACGTTGTCCTTGACCAGTTTTTTGCCGGCAACCGCCTCGGTGATCCGTGTTACCAGCAGGGTAAAACAGGGTCCGAAGGCCGCAGCCGACCAGGTGAACAGAAAAAATGTCCAGGGCCATATCAGAAGACCTTCCCGAAAAGCAAAGGGCCGGCCGTAGAGCACACCGGCCACCCCGCCCAGAGATCCCTGGTGGAAAAAGGACAAAAATGCACCGGTGGCCGCAAAGATAGCCATGGTGCCGTGCATGTTGTGGGCCAGATGATGAAAGAACGGCACCTTGTTGAGCTGCCGGTTTTCAAGGATATTGGGAATGAACTCGATGGTGAGCACGGCAAAGTAGCAGGACAGACAGAACGCCACCTCCGTAAGCATGGAATGCACATTGGCATGCCAGAAAATGAACCATCCCCGCAGGGGCTGACCGATATCAATGGCCAGAATCAGCAGGGCCGAGCTGTAGCAGATAAAGCCGATGATCACGGCAAAGTTGATGATGTTCTTGAGCTCATCGATCTTAAAGATATATTTGAGCAGGCCGGTAAAAAAAGCGCCGCCGCCGATGGCAATCACCGCCAGATCCGCCCAGATCCACAGGGCAAACCCGTAATAATCATTCATGTTGGTCTGGTTCAACCCCTTGAACCAGCACAGCAGCATGGCATAAACCCCCCACAGCAGGACCGCTCCCACAATGGCGATTCCCAGCATGAATTTGGGAAATGAACACCGTTTTACGCCTTCAGGTATTAATGCAGCATCCATATTCAATTACTCCTCACATAGATTTTGGATTTCCTAATCATTGGGAAGCAGACCCATAGATATTTTTCACTTTTTCCCATTCACCTTCCAGATAACTGTCCCCCAGTTTTCTGACCCATTCCCGCTCTGACATGTAATAAACCTTGGGGTTGGTTCCGAGACGCTCCAACAGCCGGAACACTTTCGGGTTTCGGGATTTTCCCACCACTCCCGGGTTCATCGGATCGGGATGGGGGTCTGGTTTGACAATCTGGTGAACTTTATGGGCGGGATTGTTCAGGTCACCGAATGTGATGGCTGCCGCCGGACAGGCGGTGGTACAGGCGGTTTGATAGGCAGCCTCCGCGATTTCATCAACGCCGTCAACATACGCCTTTTCCCGGGCCAGCTGATACCGGTGATAACAGAAACTGCATTTTTCCACGACCCCCCGCATCCTCGGGGATACATTGGGGCTCAGGTATTTTTCCATGCCTTCAGGCCAGACCGGATCCCACCAGTTGAAATACCTGGCATGGTAGGGACAGGAAACCATGCAATAACGGCATCCGAAACACCGGGTATAAATCTGGGAAACGATGCCGGTATCATATCCATAATCGGTGGCCGTGGCCGGGCAGACCGACACACAGGGAGAATGACCGTGATCCCCTGTTCCCCCGCAGTGCTGACAGGGTCTGGGCAGGTAGACGATCTGCGCATCCGGGAACGGCTTGCCGTTGGTCAGTCTGTATACCCTCATCCAGGTGATGCTGTCCTTTTTATCGGACTCATCCTCCTTGAACGGCACATTGTTCTCGGACATGCACGACACCGTGCACGAACCGCATCCGGTGCATTTGTCCAGATCAATCACCATGCCGAACTTATGTGCTATTTTATCTTGTATCATCAGAACCTCTTTGAAAATTTGTACACATCATTTAAGCCCTTGAAATACCGGCTTTGACCCCAAAGGCGGCATCGGTTCCCGATCCAGGCTCGATCACCGGTGAAATCAGGTCATTCACATTCACACCCTTGCCTGCCACATATTTATTGTCAAACCTATGCCCAAGTCCTTTGACCATGCCGATGACACCGGGCATGATACCGTCATTGAAATCCACCCGCACCCGGGCGGATCCCGCAGGGGTTGTCAGGGTGACGAATCCGCCGTCTTTCAATCCACTGGCGGTTTGAGGATTAATCTCCACAAACATGTCTTGACCCTTGATGATCCGGTCTGACACAGTCTTGATGGCAAAAGGGGATGAAGCGGGCACCGTCGTGGTGATGCCGATATTGTCTATGGGAATCAGGGTGAATTCATACTCTCCCGCAGGTTGGATGGTTTCGGGGTTTTCCGCCAGAAAGGCGAAGTCCGTCGTCACCGGTTCAGCCGGAAATGGATTCAGCAGCACTGCATATCCCTGACGGATCAGGTCATCCCAGATACCTGCGGCTACCTCTTCAAGACAGGCTTCATAATTGCGCCATCCAAAACTTTGAGACAGGGTGCCGCCCAGGGCCCTGGCGATCTGTATCACTGCATCACCCGGGCTGCGGGTATCAAACACCGGATTTACCACCGGTTTTGCCAGACCCACAACCGATCCGGCAAAACCGGCCTTTGACGGGACATCTTCCATCCGTTCCAGAAAAGTGGATATCGGCAGAATCACGTCTGAAACCATGGCGGTTTCATCCATGAAAGAAGAGAAACAGACTTTGAACGGAATTTTTTCAAAGGCGGTTCTGATGCTCGATGGATCGTTCAGGCTGTAACAGGGATTGGCATTGTAAACCATCAATACCTTCAATTCGGACTCTCCCGATTGATTGATCCGGGCCGTCAGTTCCTGGACAGATGCCGCCTGTCTGGGTGCAGCCATCCCTTTTCTGGCAACGGCATCCTGGACCGGGTATGGAAAATCAAGGTAATCCGTGTTCTGTCTGACAAACGTGCCCCCTTTTTTGTTGATATTGCCGACCAGGCAGTTAAGGGTGTGCACGGCGGCAAATTCCTTGAGGCTCTGGGCACCGTCACCGCGCCCTTTGCCGGGCAGGGCTACCGGCATTTTCGCTTTGGCAAAGGCAATGGCTGTTTCTTCAATAATTACAGCCGGTACACCGGTGAGGTCCGCCACCGCTTCCACCGGATATTTCTCTTGCACCATGGCATTGAACCGCATGAACCCGCCTTTGAAACCATCTGCAAACTCAGGTTCAAACAGATTTTCTCTGAGCAGAACACCGCACATGGCCAGGGCCAGATCGGCCTCTGTTCCCGGATTGACCGGTATCCATTTATCTGCTGCTGCGGCAGTGTTGGAAAGCCGGGGTTCAAACTGAATCAGTTTTGCATCCCTTTGTTTCCGGCCCGCAACCGCCTTGAAGCAGGCGACCGGTGACCCCCAGCCGTCAATGAGCCCGGCCCCGAAGCTCAGGACGAAGTCTGCATGATCCAGGTCAAACCCAAGGGTGTGACCGCTGCCATGGAGCGTTTCTGCGGCTTTTGCCAGCCAGGATTCAAGATCCGGCATGGTCAGGAGATTGGGAGAACCAAATGCCGCCATAAAATGTTTAAACAGCCCGGCCACCGACCCCTGGTCCGTGTCCGTGATGCACGCCAGGGCCTCCGGGGTTTGTTTTTCCCGAAGCTCCCCCAGCCGGTCAGCCACCAGGGAAAGAGCATCTTCCCAGGAGACGGGCACAAACCGGGTGTTTATTTTTCTCAATGGGGTTCTCACCCGGCTGGGATCATACAGGTACTGGAGACCGGCAATGCCATGCAGGCAGGCCCCGCCGTTGTTCACCGGATAGGTGTCACGCCCCTCGACCTTAACGGGCCGGCCGTCAATCTTTCTGACGGTAATGCCGCAGGTCCCGGGACAGAGGCTGCATACCGAATGATCATAGGTTATCTCTCCGTCGGGTGGTACAGGGGTCCAGGGCCAGTTCTGGGTCCAGATGGAAAGATCGTCCGTCAGCTTGGCCCCTACCGGGGAGATGGCAATGCCTGCAACCGCGCCAAGTCCCAATCCCAAGAAGCTTCGTCTGTCAACTTTCATATGTAAAAATCCTCTATAAAGTTTGCAATTCTTGTGTCTGGTCTATTTGTGGCACTGGAAACAATATCCTTTGTGACCGGTTTCCTGTTCATGGCACTTGGCACAGTCATTCATTTTCATACGGTCCCAGGAATTTTTCTTGATCCCCCAGATGTTTTTTCCCCAGATATCCCGGCTGTAGCCGGTGAGCCGGTTTTCTTCATAGGGCCTGGACGTCCTGGTTTCACCGATGGGGCCATGGCAGGTCTTGCAGTCCATGCCTGCGGCATTGATGTGGGCTGCATGGGAAAAGAAAACGCAATCAGGTTGTTTGGCATACACGAACCAGGGAACTTCCCGCTCTTTTGCGACATACTCTCTGGCAAAAATTAATTCATCCGGGGTGTCTCCCATGGGTTCATCCGTATGGCACTCCAGACAGGACACCATTTTGGGGATTCCGGAAAAGGTGCCGTCTTCCCGCAGAAAGTGACAGGCGTCACAACTTCCGGCTTCCTCCACATGGAGCACGTGATCAAAATTAAAAGGTTGCTCGTGTTTGGAATAGAGCAGCTTGGGGAACAGGAGCCAGCCGGACAGAAAGCATATCAGGAATGCCACAATAAAAAAAATGACACCCAGCCCAAGGCCTGTGTCATTTTTCGGATCACCGGCAGCACATGCTGTTGCACCATCCATGGAACCGTGTTCAGTTTTGTTTTCTATTTCACTCATGAAAACTCCATCAATGTTAAAATGTTGATGTTTACTATAACCGTTTTATCCAGGCACCTGCCGGGACATATTTTTTTGCACCCAGTGGTCCCCACCGGATGCAATTGATCTCCACGCCGCACGATTTGCGTTAATCTATAGTAATATCTGAATTTCTTGTCAAGATAAAATGAGGCAGGGAACGGACAAGGCAGGAAAGGTAAAAACAAGGACGGAGGGCGCGGGTTACAGGAGATCTGTTCCGTAAAACCGAACAGATCTCCTGTAACCGAATCGTTCATTATTTTGGGGTCATCCGTAACTGTGAAGGCCTGACAGCAGAAAATTGACCCCGAAATAGGTAAACAGAACCGACATGAATCCAATAATGGAGACCAGTGCCAGATTCCGGCCATGCCAGCCCCGCATCAGGCGCAGATGCATGAAAATGGCATACACAAACCAGGTGATCAGGGACCAGGTTTCCTTGGGATCCCAGGACCAATATTTGCCCCATGCAGAATTGGCCCAGACAGCGCCGGTGATGATGCCGATGGTTAAAAACAGAAAACCGAACATCACCATCTGATAGGTGAGTTCATCAATGACCTCCCAGGCAGGCAGCCGGGCAAATACAGAATCTTTGCCCGGCTGCCGGGGCTTGACAAAATAGATCAGGCTGAGGCCGAATGCCACGGCGAAACCGGCATATCCCAGAAAACAGGTGACCACGTGGGCGATGAGCCAGTTGCTTTTCAGGGCGGGGATCAGCGGATTGATCTTGGCACTGATGCTCGGATCAAAGGAGGCATAGGCAATGGCCAGAAATATCAGGGGAGATACAAACACCCCGATCCCCCGTTCCCTGTATTTGAGTTCCACAAAAATATAGAGCAGCGCCATGGTCCAGGAAAAAAAGACCAAAGATTCATACATGTTGGACAGCGGGGCCCGGCCATATCCCAGCTGGTAGGATTCCACCCACCGGAGCCCCAGCCCGGCCGTATTGAGAACAAAACCGGCGGACAACACAAAAAAACCCGCTTTTGCAAGATTTTTCATCTTAAAGGCAAAGGATCCGATATAACAGACCATTGCCAGGCCATACAGAAAGGTTGTCGCTGATAATGCAAAAGAACTGTTCATAACCGTTAACCCTTTTTCAAATGAGTTTCCAGGTGGGCCGTCATTCTGGCCAGTTTCAGATTCACCCCCCCGCGACTGGTTTTACCGGAAAAAAGAACCTGTGAGGATCCGTCATCCCGGGGTGAAACCGTCAGGAGAAAAGAATGGTGTGCCATGAAAAAGGTGACCCAGCACCCCAGGATCATCAGAGTGAACCCGGCATAGACATACCAGACCCCGGGGTCTTTTGTAACCTGAAGACCGGTATAGTATCGCCGTTCAAACTCTTTTACGACAAAAGAGAACCGGCCTTTCCGCATTTTGTCAAAGGTGGGAAACTTTACCGGCAGCCCGATCTGGAATCCGTCCTCTCCGGCCAGGTTCACCTGTCCGAAGAAGGTCTCTCCAAGGTTTTGTCCCCGGAACTCAAAATGCGGCAAAAATCCCTGGAGCAGAAAACTGCCTTGATCGTCCGGCAGGACAACGGTCTCACCGATCCGGACAGTTTGGATGGTTTCCTCTCCGGTCAGATTGTCAACAATGGCCATCACCGCAGCATTCGGGGTAGCTGTGCCGTAAGAGGATTGAAAAATATTGATGCCCTTGTAGCGCAGTGGATGGTTAACCCGGATATCGGTTGTAAAGCTTTCCTGACCATTTTCAATTATGGTCAGGCTGGACCGGAACTCTTCAGGCGCGCCGGTATCATAGAATTTTACCTCAAATTCATTGCAGCGGATGATGAAATCCAGGTCAATGGGCACCCTGGTTTTGCTCTCGAAAACCCGGCCGGTCTGATTTCCTTCATCAATTCTGACACTGGCTTTGAATCCGAAAACCGAACCAATCAGGGCACCGGCCAGAAGGAGCAGAACGCTGGCATGCACCACAAAAACCCCCAGGCGGGTCCACCGTCCTTTTTCTGCATACAGCAATACCGTATCCTGCCTTTTTTGCCGGATTACGGGCCCTGCCTGCTTGGACAGCCACGCCTCGCAGGTATCGGCCACATGGTCTGGACGAAATTCTGAAATTACGGTCTGTTTGTTTTTGGACTTTAAAAACCGGTCCACATTGAAATGGATCTCTTTGGGAAAAATGGTCCGCCAGACCAGGGACAGCCGTTCCACGGAGCAAACCGTGATGTTGATGCATAAAAGCAGCAGCAGCAGCAAAAACCACCAGGCATGGTACATATCATCAATGCCCAGCACCTGGATCAGGTTGTAGACACCCTGACCGTAAAGATTAACATACTGCTGGGGCGGGCCGGCCTGGGGCACCACGGTGCCGATGATGGAGGTCGCCGCCAGCAGCACCAGAATATAGATCGTCAGCCGGACAGAGCAGAAAAACATCCAGATCTGCCGGGAAATACTGTCTTGATTTTTCAATTTTTATCTCTCACCCTCCGGTTAAACTTCGTCAGGTCCCGGCCCGGGGGTACCCGTTTGCTCAACCAGCAGCCGGGACAGGCGGGATCTTTTTTCCAGGGTCAGACCCATGGCCTCCCGGATCACCGAAAGAGACCCCAGAATGACCGCCTTTTTTCTGGCCCGGGTAATTCCGGTATACAAAAGCTGCCGGGTCATCACCCGGGACACCTTGTCAGGGATGACGATCAAAACCGTTTCAAACTCGGATCCCTGGCTTTTATGAATGGTCACGGCAAACGCCGGATCATGGGAAGGCAGGTCCATATACCGGAACGTTTGAACCCTGCCGTTTTCCCTCGTGAAACCGGCCACCCGGTCACCTTCTTCAGTGAGAACAACCCCTGTATCCCCGTTGAACAGGCCTCTGCCGTAGTCATTGGTGCTGATCATAATCATCTGTTTTAGGAACCCGTCCCTTATATCAGAAGGATGAAACTTGCGCAAAAGCTTTTCACATAGATGATTAATTTGTAATGTTCCATACTCCCCGATATTGTGTGCACACAAAATCCTGAACCGGTCCATAAGATCCAGGGAACCGGCCAGCCCCTGCTGCTGCATGAACGGACCATATCCATCTGTGATATAATTTTCAAGCACCTGCGGATAGTCAGGGCCGGCCGGCGCAAACACCATGTCTGGATACCGGTCCTCAGTCAGAATTCTTGTCACCTCATCGACATCGCTGCGCCGAATGGCGTGGGCCAGGATTTCGATGCCGGCTCTGCCATGGGACCTGAAATTATGTGTCAGCGAAACCACGAACGGCCTGAGCAGATCTGCCGTGCAGATATCAGTGAAAACGGCCCCGGCCTGAACCGGAGAGAGCTGATTGTCATCCCCAAGAAGAATCACCCCCGCCGTCAGGGGAATGGCTTCAAGCAGCCGTGTCATAAGTGCCATGTCGATCATGGATGCCTCATCAATGATCACCACGTCCGCTGCCAGCAGATTGTCTTTTCCATGAATGAATCCGGGATGGTTTTTTCTTGGGATCAGCACAGAGTGGATGGTGGCCCCGTCCGGGAGACGGGAGGCGGCCCTGCCTGTAGGTGCCAGAGATAAAAACCGGGGTGCCGGCAGTCCCCGATTATGGGCATTGGCGGATAAGATATCTCTGATAATCCGGGTGATATGGGTTTTTCCCGTACCAGGTCCCCCTGAAATCACCGTAAAATTATGTTGAAGCGCCGTGATCACCGCCTGTTTCTGCAGCCGGGTATGCGCCGGGTTCTGATCCCTGAACCGCATCTCAACAGCGGCGTGCACAAACCCCGGATCCACCGCCCGGGGCCGGGATTGAATCCGTGCCGCCAGTGCCTGCACCAGCCGGGTCTGCAAGTCGTAGTATTTTGACAGATACAGGCAGCCATCTGAATCCAGCACCAGGGGAAACCGGCACAGATCGCTGCTTTCAGATCTTCCCACCATGGGAGCGGCCATCAGTGCTTTCATCCAGTCTTCAAAATCCGGAACCCGGGATCCAGTGACCTCCCCTGGTACCAGCCATTCCATCTGACCGGATATGGTTTTCAGATCAAGGCAGATATTGCCGTCGGCCAGCG
>DATHSR010000198.1:0-3575 GCA_035464035.1 Desulfotignum sp.
AACGTACCGGATGCATGAGCTGGTGTCCCAGAACGGTCTTGATTTTTTCAGGATTATTGTCATACACGGTTCCGGTGGTGTTGGACAGCACGGGAACCGGTGTGGGGACAATGGGCTGTGCTTCGGCAAAAACATGGAACGGTGCGGCGGCATCCGCCACCAGGCAGCTGTGGAAAGCGGCGGCCACCGGCAGCTTGACCGCGCGCACCTTGTTCTTTTTGCACCATTTCCGGGCCTGGTCAATATCGGGTGTCGGTCCGGACAACACCCCCTGGTCCGGGCAGTTCCGGTTGGCCAGCACCAGGGCCGGGAACTGGTCCCGGATCAATGCCTCGATATCGGTCAAAGGCGCCTGGACCGCCAGCATGCTGCCGCTGTCAGACCCTGCAGCGCCTGCGGCGGCCATATGGTGCCCCCGCACCGAGGCCAGGGTCAGGAAGGTGGTGTCGTCCATCCATCCGGCCCCGTGCAGGGCTGAAAGTTCCCCGAAACTGTGGCCGCAGGTCATGGACGGCCGGACCCCGAACCGCGCGAGCACCCGGGTCATGGCCAGGGAAACCGCACCGATGGCCACCTGGGCCGCCCGGGTATGCCGCAGCAGCGATTCCGCCGTCGAGGGGTCCTGGATGTGGGGGGGCAATGCAAAGATCAGGTCCGCCAGGTCCGGTCCCGGGTTTTCCTGAAAGCGGTCTGCCGGGCCAGGGCCTTTTGTACCGGCGCCGTCCGGGACAGGGGTCCGGAAGATCTCCTGGGCCAGGCACAGGGCATCCATGGCTTCGGGAAATGTGGCGAACAGATCTCTGCCCATGTCCGGGTACTGGCTGCCCTGGCCCGGGAACAGAAATCCCGTTTTCCCCGGGGCCGGGCCGGAATCAAAATACACGGGACCCCGTGCCGGGGCGCCTTTTTCTACAATTTCCCGGGCCGCTGCCACCTGCAGGGCCGGGTCATCGGTTCTGTGCACCACCATGAGCAGCCGGAACCGGTGGTCCGGGCGGAAGGTCTTTCTGGATTCAAAGCACTGCCAGGCGACCCGGTGAACTGTTTCACCGTCATCTGCAGGGTGTTGCGGGGTGATGTGCGCCCCAAAGTTTGCCAGGGTTTCCAGCAGCGTTTCTGTGTCATCTGCGGAAAAGGCCGCGATCTGGACGGCGCCGTCCCAGGAGACATGGGATTTCCGATCGGTGTGTTCTTCCAGGATCACATGGAAATTGCTGCCCCCGAAACCAAACGCCGACACCCCGGCCCGGCGGGGAAAAGCGCTGCCGGATCCGGAAACCCAGGGTTTGGACCGGTGGTTCAGGTAAAACGGAGAATGGCGGATATCCAGGTCCGGGTCGGGGTCGGCCGCCTTGAGGGTGGGGGGAATCACCTTGTGGTGCAGGGCCAGGGCCGCCTTGATGAGGCCGGCGGCACCGGCGGCGGCCTTGGTGTGTCCGATCATGGATTTCACCGACCCGATGGCGGTGCGGTTTTGGGGTGCCTGGTCACCGAAACAGGTTTTCAGGGCGGTGAATTCCACCTTGTCCCCCACCCGGGTGCCGGTGCCGTGGGCCTCCACCAGCCCGACAGTGGCCGGGTCGACCCCTGCCTGGCGAAAGGCACCGGTCAGGGCCCTGAGCTGGCCGGCCGCCTCCGGGGCGTAAATGGCAGAGGTCTTTCCATCGCTGGCAGTGCCCACCCCCTTGATGACCGCATAGATCCGGTCTTTGTTTTTTCGCGCATCCTCAAGGCGCCGGAGCACCAGCATGCCGATGCCTTCTCCGAGCACCGTGCCGTCGGCATCTCTGGAAAACGGTCTGGCATCGCTGGAATGGGACAGCACCCCGGTTCTGGCAAAGCACATGTGCATGAAAATATCGTTGAGGCAGTCCACCCCGCCGGTGATGGACATGTCGCACCTGCGGGCCGAAAGTTCCATCACCGCCGTGTGTACCGCAGACAGGGAGCTGGCGCAGGCCGCATCGCTGACACTGTTGGTGCCCGACAGGTTGAAACGGTTGGCGATGCGGCCGGCCACCACGTTGCCCAGCAGGCCGGGAAAGGAATTTTCCTGCCACGGGACATAGGCGGACCGGATATGGTGGAGCACGGTTTCTTTCTGGTCTGGGGAGATGCCGGCCCTGTCCAGGGCCCTGGACCATATGGGGTGGCCCAGCCTAGCGCCTAGTGGGATTACCAGCTCCTGGGTCCCGGTCACCCCTAGAATCACGTTCACCGTGGCCGTGGAAAGAAACGGGTGGTCCAGCGGATACCCGGCATCTGCCAGGGCCATTTTCGCCACTTCCAGTCCTAAAAGCTGGGCCGTGTCCGTGGCGGTGATGTTGTTGGGGGGGATACCGAAGGCGGCCGGATCAAAATTGATTTTCGGGATGAATCCGCCCCGGGTGCAGTACACATGGTCCGGCCGGGCCGGGTCCGGGTCAAAATAGTCGGCCACCGGCCAGTGGGTGTCATCCGGGATCGGCCCGATGGCATCGATGCCGTTGAACAGCAGGTGCCAGAAGTCCTTGAGGTTGAAGGATCCGGGAAAGATGCATCCCATGCCGATGATGGCGATGTCCGCAGGTTCGTTGTGGGGCTGAGTCATGGGCAATCTTTATAAATTAAGCAGTATACAAGAGTTTTTACAGGCAAATATACCGGGACGGGTCATGGAAATCATTCATGGCAGGGGTGTTTGACAAAACTTTTACATGAAAACCGCCCTTTTTTCATCTGTGCGGCCTCAGGCGGATGGACCGGGCGCCGGACCGGCCAAAGCCAGTATCCGGTGATTGTCCATGGGGGAAATTGTCAGGGCTTCGGGCGGCAGGCAGATGCCCTGGGTTTTCAAAAACAGGGCCCGGGTGAGGACGCAGGCCCCGAAGAGCAGGTTCAGGGCCAGATCCGGGGTTCTCCTGTTTTCAGGACCGGCCAGGAAGCTGTCTTTGGCCCACTGGTTGAACGCCCCCATGGACGGGCCGCACCAGATCTGGTAATCCATCTTCCGGCCGGGATCTCCCTGGATGGCCCACCGGGAGCTCTGTCCCAGGTAGGACCGGAACACCAGGGCCATCTTGTGTCTGGGGTCTGTTTCCGCTCTGTGGATCTGGGCAGGCTGGTTTCTGGATTCAAAAAACAGCCGGGTGGACTGCCAGGCGGCGTCAAAGCTGGTCTGAAGGAATTTGGATTCCACCTCAAGGCGCAGTTTTTCCGGGACCGCCTCGAACCGGTCATAGGTTTTGTAGATCTGGTAGAGCTTTTCCGCCCGCAGGGCAAACAGGGTGCCCCGTTTGAGCACCTGGACCCTGGCCCCGATCTCGAACATGTCCGCAGCCGGGGCCATGGCCACATCCGCCTGTTCCGCCCGGCACAGCATTTCCTTGACTTCCTGGCTGATACCGGCTTCCACGCAGGACTGGTTGATGGACCCGGTCAGGATATAGCCCGCCCCCATGGCAAACGCGGCTGCAGCCGATTCAGGCGTAGCAATGCCGCCGGCCAGTCCCACGCAAAGGGGAGATGGGTACCGGTATTCCGCCATAAACTGGTTTTTGAGCGCGATCATGGTGGGCAAAAGGGCCAGGGCCGGC
>DATHSR010000199.1:0-3747 GCA_035464035.1 Desulfotignum sp.
GTTTCAGGCCCTTGACAATCCATATCTTTTGCCATAATGAAAGCGGATCTCAACTGAGAGCGTGTCAATCTTTTATTTGGAAAACTTCAAATTTAGGGATGTGAAAATCGATGAGCCATTTTTTTGCAGCCATCAGCCTGATCCTTGCCGGGGGTGTGGTTTCCCTGGTGTTTGTCCGTCATCAACTGTTTTCAAGGGCTGCGGCCGCCATCCTCATCAGCGCTGGATGCCTGTGGGGACTGGTGGACGCCGGGTCCGCACTCACGGGATCTGTCACGGCTTCTGCATCGTTTCAGTATCTGAACCTGTTTTTCCTGACGTTTGAAATGGACGGGTTGTCCGCCTTTTTTCTGGTGGTGATTTTTCCGGTGTGCCTGCTGGCAGCGGTTTACAGCTTTCATTATATGGATGAATCCGGCAGTTCCGTGAAAACCGCTGTGAACGGGTTTTTCTTTTCCCTGCTGGTGGTGTCCATGGCCATGGTGGTGACTGCCGCCAACATTATCACTTTCATGCTGTCCTGGGAAATCATGTCATTGTCCTCTTTTTTCCTGGTGATCCACAACTATCAGAAAAAGGAAAGCCAGAAAGCCGGGTTTCTGTATTTTGTGTTTTCCCATGTGGGGGCGATGTTTCTGTTTGCCGGGTTCGGGGTGCTGTATAAATATACCGGCAGTTTCGGGTTCGCTGATGTGAACACTTTGCCGGCAGCAGCCAAGACCCTGGCGTTTGTTTTGTTTTTCATCGGGTTCGGGTCCAAGGCCGGGGTGTTTCCCTTTCATGTGTGGCTGCCCCATGCCCATCCGGCCGCACCCAGCCATATTTCAGCGGTGATGTCCGGGGTGATGATCAAGACCGGGATTTACGGGATTTTTCGCATCTATTCGCTGCTGGAACTGCCGACTCCCGGGTTTGGGTATCTGCTGGTAGGCGCTGGGGTAGTGTCCGGAGTTCTCGGGGTGGTGTATGCCCTGGGCCAGACCGATATCAAGCGGCTTCTGGCCTACAGCAGTGTGGAAAATATCGGAATTGTCCTCATCGGTATGGGACTGGGCATGATCGGGGTGTCTTCACACAATCCCGTCATGGCAGTACTGGGATTTTCAGGGGCACTGTTTCATGTGCTCAACCATGCCCTGTTCAAGTCACTGCTGTTCATGGGGGCGGGTATGGTGGTGCACCAGACCGGCACCCGGTCCATGGATGCCCTGGGCGGGCTGCTCAAGTCCATGAAAATCACGGGGGCCGCGTTCATCATCGGGTCTCTGGCCATCTGCGGCCTGCCGCCTTTTAACGGGTTTGCCGGTGAGTTTGTGGTGTATCTGGGCGGGTTCCAGGGCATCGCTCTGGACAAGATTCCCTTTGCCGTGAGTGTGGCCGCCATCATCGGCCTGGCGGTGATCGGGGGGCTGGCCCTGGCCTGTTTCACCCGGGTTCTGGGTGTCGTGTTTCAGGGGGAACCCCGGTCCGATGCGGCCCGGAACCGGACAGAACACGGGGTTACCATGCTGGGGGCCATGGGAATCCTGGCTGCGGCCTGTGTCCTCATCGGGGTGTTTCCAGGATGGTTTTTCAATCTGTGCGTGTCAGCGGTGTCTGCCTTGAATCTGGGGTATGCCAGGATTCCTGCGGCACCGTTTGTGCAGATTACCGGCAACATCACCTTGGGGGCGTTCGTGATCGTTGTGCTGGTACTGGTGGTGACCGGTGTGCGGTCATGGTTCTACCGGGCCAAACCCATATCATCGTCGGGCACCTGGGGGTGCGGATTTACAAAGCCCACGGCAAAGATGCAGTACACCGGACTTTCCTACGCCTTTGAGATGGTGCGGTTCTTCCGACCGGCCGCCCCCATCGAGGAGCGTCACCTGCCGGTTTCTGGGCGGTTTCCAGTCCCAACACGCTATGAGAGTCGGATGCACGACATTGCCGAGCGGTATATGGAACCGGGTGTGGTCCGGCCGGTGCAGTTCCTGTTTGACCGGCTCAGGTGGATCCAGCACGGGGACATCCACCTGTATATCGGGTATATTCTGCTGGCCATCGTACTGCTGCTGTTTTTCATCTAACCAGTTACATTGAAGCGGGGGAATGTGCATGTCTGAATCCATTGTGCTCTGGCTGGGGACCGTTCTGACGGCACCGTTTTTTTCAGCCCTGATCCTCAAGATCAAGGCGTTTTTCGGAGGGAAAAAAGGGCCGCCGCTGCTGATCAATTACTACACACTGATCAAGCTGTTCAAAAAAGGATCGGTTTACAGCACCAGCACCACGCAGTTGTTTAAACTGGGACCGGTGGTCTCCTGCGCTACGGCCCTGGCGGCCCTGCTGTTCCTGCCCATTGCCGGTCAGATGCCTGTGATCTCCTTTAACGGAGATGTGATCCTGGTGCTGTATCTGCTGGGCCTGGGCCGGTTCTTCACCATTGCCGCGGCCATGGACACGGCCTCGCCCTTTGAGGGCATGGGCGCGGCCAGGGAAGCCTTTTTTCCCATCATCTGTGAAGCCGCCATGTTCATGATCCTGATTTTCTTTTACCGCATGACCGGAGAGCTGTCCTTTGCCGCCTATTTTTCCGGCACCGGTACCCTGGCCCTGTGGCAGATCGCAGGACCTTCCCTGTTGTTTATCGTGATCGCGTTTTTCATCATCCTTTTGAAGGAAACCTCCCGGGTCCCGGTGGATGATCCCGCCACACACCTGGAGCTGACCATGATCCACGAGGTCATGGTCTTGGACCACAGCGGGCCGGATTTCGCCCTCATCGAGCTGGGGGCGTTCTGCAAGCTGTTCTTTTACGCCGCCATCCTGTCTCCACTGATCCTGCCCTTTGAGACCGGCATCCCCGGTGCAGGCATGCTGCTGTTTGCTGCAGGACTCATCATCGTGTACCTGGTGGTGGGGATCATCGAGTCCACCATCGCCCGTTACCGCATGGACAAGGTGCCCCAGTTCGTGCTGACCTCATTCGCCCTGGCGTTCTTTGCAACCATCATTACCCTGGAGCTGATCCAATGACCCTTTATACCGTTGACACACTGCTGACTTTGGTGCTGTTGTCCGTGCTGTTTGCATTCGGTTCCAGCCGGGTGCCGGCCCTGATCAAGGTGATGGCCTTTCAGGGCATTGTGGTGTCCATCATTCCTTTTTCTATCACACCGGATATGGAGACAGGTGCCGTTATTTTCACCCTGGCCACCCTGGTGATCCGGGGGGTGCTGATTCCGTTGAGCATCCATGTGGCCATCAAAAAAGTGGCCATCCAGCGGGATGTGGCCCCCATTGTGGGATACCATGCATCCCTGTTTTTCGGCCTGGGCCTGATCGTGGCCGCCGCAGTCATTTCCCGTTATCTGAACATCCCTTCCATCAGTGAGTCCCGGCTGCTGTTTCCGGCCGCCATATCCTTGCTGGTCACGGGCATGTTTCTGCTCATGGCAAGGAGGAACGCCATCGCCATGGTGATCGGGTATATCATGCTGGAAAACGGGATCTACCTGATGGGGACCACCCTTTCGGTCCGGGCAAGGCATATCGTGGAATTCGGCATCCTGCTGGATGTACTTGCCGGGGTCATGATCATGGCCATCATCCTCCAGAACATCAAGCAGACGTTTGATGATGTCGACACAGCCCTGCTCAGAACATTAAAGGAATAGGTGTAATGTCATGGTTGAAATTGTTTTTATGATACCGTTCATCGCAGGCCTGGTTGCCTTTTTTCTTCCTGCAGCCCTGGGCCGTATC
>DATHSR010000200.1:0-4902 GCA_035464035.1 Desulfotignum sp.
CGGGTGCGGCCAGAGATGAGGTGACCCGGCTGGCCAGAGATGTCATGGCATGTGACAGTCTGGAACTGACCGGCCTGATGTGCATGCCTCCCTATTTTGACGATCCCGAAGACGCCCGGATCTATTTCAGGCACCTGGCCCGGATCCGGCAGGAGATCCTGGCGGCAGGCGTGGATGCCTTGGCCATGCGCCACCTGTCCATGGGCATGAGCCATGATTTTGCCGTGGCCATCGAGGAAGGGGCCACCCTGGTGCGGGTGGGCACCGCGATTTTCGGAACCCGGCCGTGAAGCTGCTGCTGCACACCTGCTGCGGACCCTGCACCATCTATCCGCTCCAGGTGCTCACCGGAATGGATATCCAGGTCATGGGATTTTTTTACCGGCACAACATCCATCCCTACACCGAATGCCTGAAAAGAGAAGACACCCTGGCCCGGTATGCAGCAGATCAGGGGCTAAAGATGATCTGGCAGAAGGACTACCGGATGGAAGCGTTTCTGCGGTCCGTGGTGTTCAGGGAAGCGGACCGGTGCCGGTACTGCTATCATGCCCGGTTGACGGCCGCGGCAAATATTGCGAAAAAAGGAAAATTTGACGCGTTTTCCTCCACCCTGCTCTACAGCCGGTTCCAGAAGCATGACCTGATCCGGGAGATCGCGCAGGCCGTGGCAGAGGAAACCGGGGTGGATTTTTTCTACCACGATTTCAGGACCGGATGGAAACAGGGGATTGATGCGTCAAAGGCCCTGGGCATGTACCGGCAGCCCTACTGCGGCTGCATCTACAGTGAAAAAGACCGGTATTACCGGCCGGCCGAAGACAGCGCACAGACTGATTGATGGCACCGTGCCGGCTTGACCGGCATGCAGCGGTTCCGTCAGCCTTCGCCGGAGTCCGGGCCGGGTTTTTTGATCTGGTTGATCAGGGCTACCAGGCGCCGGTCGGTCTGGTGGAGCCGGGCCGCCAGCACCGTGAACAGGTGCTTGGCCACCTCCGGGTACTTTTCGATAATCTCTTCGAGCCGGTCGCCGGGAAACCGCTTGACCCGGGACCTCCCCTGGGATATCACCGAAGCGGACCGGGGCGATCGGGTGATGGCGGCCATTTCTCCGAAATATTCCCCGGGTTGGGTGATTTCAGCGATTTTTCTGCCCTCTTTGACCACATACACCGCCCCCTGGATCAGTTTGAAAAAATCGGTGTCCGTGTTGTTCTCCCGGATGATGACATCCATGTTTTCATAGACCTCCACATCCGGGGTCACCAGATAGGCGGGCAGCGACTCCCGGGTGACCACGGTTTTTTTCATCACCTCCTCCAGGGAGGTCTCGCCGGTCTTGATTTTCCGGAGCCCGGCATCCCGCAGGGTCACCATGCCCTGCTGGACCGCCACCTTGCGCAGCTGGTCTTCGGTCACCTCGGCACTGATGGCCTTGGCCACCTCATCGGTGACCTCCATGAGTTCATACAGGCCCACCCGGCCCTTGTATCCGGTGCCGTTGCAAAGGCTGCACCCGCCGGGCCCCATGATTTTAAGCCCCGGGATCTCTTTTCTTGAAACCCCCGCCATCTCCAGGACCCGGGGATCATGCCCGGTGACCGGGGTTTTGCATTCCGGGCACAGCCGCCGGGCCAGGCGCTGGGACAGGACCATGGTGACGGAAGCGGCCAGCAGGTAGGCGGGGATGCCGATGTCCTTGAGACGCCCGATGGTGGACGGGCAGTCGTTGGTATGCAGGGTGGCGAACACCAGGTGCCCGGTCATGGCGGCCTTGATGGCGATTTCCGCGGTTTCGAGATCCCTTATCTCCCCCACCATGATGATGTCCGGATCCTGGCGCAGAAACGCCCTGAGGGCCGCGGCAAAGGTCATGCCGATCTCCTCTCGGACCGGCACCTGGTTGATCCCCTTGAAATTGAACTCCACCGGGTCTTCGGCGGTCAGAATTTTGATGTCCTCCTTGTTGAGGCGGTTGAGAATGGAGTACAGGGTGGTGGTTTTGCCTGATCCGGTGGGACCGGTCACCAGCAGCAGGCCGTAGGGCCTGGAGATACAGCGTTTGAGCATTTCAAAGGTGGTGGGCTCGAATCCGAGCCGGGTGAGATCGATGTTCAGGGCGCTCTGGTCCAAAATCCGCAGCACAATGCTTTCCCCGAACAGGGTGGGCAGTGTGGACACCCGGAAGTCCACCGATTTTTTCCTTCCCAGGCGAAGCGTGATCCGGCCGTCCTGGGGCAACCGCCTTTCGGCAATGTCCAGGGAGGCCAGGATCTTGACCCGGGACACCACGGCGTTCTTGATGGAAACCGGCAGGTTCATGGCCTTGTACATGCCGCCGTCCAGCCGGTACCGCACCTGGAGGGATTTTTCAAACGGCTCGATATGAATATCTGACACCCCGTCATGGACGGCCCGGGTGAGAATCCCGTTGACCAGCTTGATGACCGGCGCATCAGATGCCAGAAACGCATCCCGGCTCTCCTCTTTTTCCACAGCACCCACCTCCGCCTCTTCGGCGGCCTCGGATACCAGGGAACCGAAATCCTCCACCGAAACCAGCAGGACGTCATCATCCGCATCATCGTCAAAATGGAGAAACTGTCTGTATTCCGCGTCGCTGATCCGGTAAAAATCCCGGTAGGCCAGAATGATGTCGTTTTCAGTGGCCACCTGGACCTGGATCTTTTTTCCGGTTTTTTTGCCAAGATCGGTCAGGGCCTGGGTGTCGGTGGGATCCACCATGGCCACGGACAGTTCGTCTCCCTGCAGGGCCAGGGGAAACACCATGTACCGCCGGGCCAGATCATAGGGAAGAATTTTTTGGGCTTCGGGATCCGGGGTGATTTCCGGAAACCGGATCACCGTGTGGTTGTAAAGCCGTCCCAGCACATTGACGATGGTTTCCGGGTCGATATACCCTTTGGCAAGCAGAATGGCACTGAGGCGCTCGCCGGTGCGCCGCTGAACACCCAGCGCTTCCTCGAGCTGAAGGCTGGTGATCTGGCCCTCTTTGGAGAGGATTTCGCCGATCCGGGTCCTGCCTGCCACCGGCGGGTCCTGAAACAGGGTGGCTGTGCCGGATTTTTTTCTGGCAAACGGAGCAGCCATGGTGTGCCTTTTTCAAAGGAACAGCTATTTGTAATTTCTGTATACCCGGATGACACCGGCACCTATCAGGAACAGCCCCAGCATGAAGAAGCAGAATTTAACCAGCCCCAGTTTGTTGCTGAAAAATGCAATTTCCGCCACCTGGGGCATGACCGCCGGTATCCGGTAAAAAACGCCCAGTCCAACCGCAATGAGTACAATGCCATAATAAAGGGTGAATTTTTTTTTGTCCATCATAAATCACTGCCTTTCCAGTTCGTTGAGTTGTTTTTCAAACGGGGTGCCCAGGGTTTCCAGATCAAAGGTTTTCTTTTCCAGGTCGGCAAACAGGGACTCCACCCGGGCATCCAGATCGGCCAGCAATTTTGAAAGGGTCTGGATCTTTTCCCCGTCCCCGTTTCGGGAGGCGGTCAAAAGCTGCTGGTTGACCGTTTTGATCTGTTCTTCACACGCTTCAATGGCATCTTCGATGGCAGCGATTTTTTTCTGGATCGGCCCTAAAACCCGGGACCGGTCCGCGATGATTTCCGATTTTTTCTGGCGCAGGGCCTTTTTGCTCAGCCCCTGGATCCGGGGCGGTTTAGACGGAACCTGCAGGGCCTCCTCCCAGCCGTCCTTGTCCAGAAATTCCTGGTAACTGCCGTCAAATATGTGAATATGGTCGTGCTTGAACACCACCAGCCGGTTGGCCAGGGCATGGAGGAACATCTCATTGTGGGTCAACAGAATCAACGCCCCTTCGAACGCTTCCAGGGCCGATACAAAGGCGTCACACGCCTCGATATCCAGGTGGTTGGAGGGTTCGTCCAACAGCAGCAGGTTCAGGGGCGTCAGCAGCAGCTTGCCCAGCATGACCCGGGATTTTTCCCCGCCGGACAGCACGCTGATTTTTTTGAGGGCCGCATCCTGTTCAAACATCATGGCCCCGCAGACGTTTCTGGCGGCCTGGCGGTCGAAATCCGGGTGGGCGCCGATCAACTCCTCCTCAATGGTCTGGTTCTCGTTCAAAGAGGACACATTGGTCTGTTCAAAATAGCCTGCCTGCACCCCGGGATTGAAAGAGACGGTGCCCGACCGGGGGGTCAGCCGCCGGGTGAGCAGTTTGACCAGGGTGGTCTTGCCTTTGCCGTTCTGACCGATAACGCCGATGCGGTCCCCGGGATGCACCGTCAAAGAGAAATTCTCGATCAGGGGCGCATCCGGGGTATAGCTGAAGCACAGGTGATCGGCACGCAGCATCTGCTTGCCGGCAAAAGGCAGACAGTTGAAGGAAAACCCCAGGTTTTTGAGCTGCTCGAGCTTTTCTTTGGACTGCTGTTTTTCCAGGGTTCTGATCCGGGACTGCACCATGTTGGCCAGCCGGGCCTTGGCCCGGAACCGGGTGATAAAGGTTTCAATTTCTTTTTTACGTTTTTCCTCGTTCTGCCGTGTTTTTTCATACACATCTTCATCCTGGGCCACCTGGTCATAATACTTGCCGGTATTTCCGGCGATTTTCCGGATTTTGCGGCGGTGGATCCCGGCGATATGGGTGACCACATGATCCATGAAGCCCCGGTCATGGGTCACCAGCAGCACCTCCCGGGGCCAGGCGGTCAGAAACTGGGAGATCCAGCGGATGGAGGTGATGTCCAGGTAGTTGGTGGGCTCATCCAGAATCAGAAGGTCCGGCTCGGACACCAGTACCTTTGCCAGGTTCAGCCGCACCTGGAACCCCCCGGAAAACAGGGCCGGGTCCCGGTCCATGTCCGAAGGGGAAAACCCCAGGCCTGCCAGCACCTTCTCCGCCCG
>DATHSR010000201.1:0-2833 GCA_035464035.1 Desulfotignum sp.
CACCGGCCCCTGCTGCCGGAGAAATCGTGACGTTCACTGCGGATGTAACCGATCCGAAAAAGCTGGTGATCAAGGAGGTGAAAAAAGGAGAATCCGGCAAGATCGATCTCACCGAAGCCCCCATCATCATCACCGGGGGCCGGGCCATCAAGGCCGCAGAAAATTACAAGATGCTCGAAGCCTGTGCCGCCAAAATCGGAGCCGCAGTCGGAGCTTCCAGGGCTGCGGTGGACGCAGGATACGCGCCACACTCCATGCAGGTGGGCCAGACCGGGAAAACCGTGTCTCCCCGTCTGTATATCGCCTGCGGGGTATCCGGGGCGGTGCAGCATTTTGCCGGCATGAAAACCTCCAAGGTGATCGTGGCCATCAACGAGGACAAGGATGCCCCGATATTTGCCAAATGCGATTACGGCATTGTGGGGGATATCTTTGAGGTGGTCCCTGTGCTCACCGAAAAGCTCTAGCCTGATACACTGAACGCCGGGACCCTGAAAAAAGGTCCCGGCCTTTTTGTCAGCTGACAGCAGCAGGAGACCCGGGCGTTCAAAAACCAACTAAAGAGGGAATCATCATGAAGATACTTGTTGCCTATGACAAGAACACATCCACCTCAAAGTTGCTGGACAAGGCCTTGAAACGGGCCAAAGAATCCAGTGCCTATGTGTACCTGATCAGAACCTGTGATCCGGATACCACAGAGCGGGAGATCCGGGAGCTGGAGCACCGGCTCAATGAAATCCGGCAGGAGGTGTTTAAAAAACACGGCATTGACAGTGAGGTCCATATCCTGATCCGGGGACTGGCCCCCGGCGAGGACATTGTCCAGTACGCCTATGAAAAGGATGTGGATGAAATCATCATCGGGATCAAAAAGCGGTCCAAGGTGGAAAAAATGGTATTCGGCTCCACGGCCCAGTATGTAATCCTGGAGGCCCACTGTCCGGTATTGACCGTAAAATAACCGGTGATCATCATCATGAAAAACAAAATGGTTTGCTTATTGCGATGCAGACAAGGGGGTTACATCTATGAAAGACCGGTTTGATACCGATTATCAGGTGGGGCAGGACAATGTCAAAAAATGGGGCATGGATGTTCACCCCGTTTTTTTTATTGTGGCCTCTGTGGTCGTCCTTTTTATCATTTTAACTTTGTGGAATCCGGTAGAAGCCAAAAAGGTGTTTGACGGCTCCAAATCATGGACCATTGAAAATTTTGACTGGTTCTTCATGATCTCCGGCAACCTGTTTGTACTTTACTGCCTGGCCCTGATCGTGCTGCCCCACGGCAGAATCCGGCTGGGGGGCCAGGACTGTGAACCGGAATTCACCAGGATTTCCTGGTTTGCCATGCTGTTTGCCGCCGGCATGGGGATCGGGTTGATGTTCTGGAGCGTGGCGGAACCGGTGGCCTATTACACGGACTGGTGGGGAACACCCTTGAACACGCCGCCCAACACCCCGGAAGCGGCCCGGGCCGCCATGGGGGGGACCCTGTTCCACTGGGGGATCCATCCCTGGGCCATTTATGCGATCACGGCCCTGTCTCTTGGTTTCTGTGCGTTCAACAAAGGGCTGCCGCTGACCATCCGTTCCACCTTTTTCCCGCTGCTGGGGGAAAAAACCTGGGGCTGGCCCGGGCATATCGTGGACATCGTTGCGGTCATCGCCACGATTTTCGGCCTGGCCACCTCTCTGGGGTTCGGAGCCCAGCAGGCGGCGTCAGGGCTGCATTTTCTGTTCGGGTTAGAAAATACGCTGGGTCTGCAGCTGATCATCATTGCCGTGGTCACCAGCGTGGCGCTGTTTTCCGTCTACAGAGGACTTCACGGCGGTATCAAGCTGCTGAGCAACATCAATATGACCCTGGCGGTCATTCTGCTGCTGTTTGTTATTCTGTCAGGTGCAACGCTGCATTTTTTTGCAGGCTTGTTCAAAAACACCTGGTCATACGCAGAGTGGATCATTCCGTTGAGCAACTGGATCAACCGGCCGGATGAGAAATTCTACAAAGGGTGGACCGTTTTCTACTGGGCCTGGTGGATTTCCTGGGCACCGTTTGTGGGTATGTTCATCGCCCGGATTTCCAAGGGCCGCACCATCCGTGAATTCATCATTGCCGTGCTCCTGGTGCCCACCCTGGTCACCATCACCTGGATGACCGCATTCGGGGGCAATGCCCTGTATCAGATTCAGAACGGCATCGGCCAGCTGGCGGAAAAAGGCCTGGGAGAAGTGTCCCTGGCCACGTTCCAGATGCTGGAAAACCTGCCCTTGACAGGCATCACCTCGTTTCTGGGGATCTGCCTGGTGCTGATTTTCTTTGTCACCTCATCTGATTCCGGATCCCTGGTGGTGGATTCCATCACCGCCGGCGGTAAAATGGATGCCCCGCGGTTTCAGCGCGTGTTCTGGGCCACGCTTCAGGGCCTGATCGCCGCCTGTCTGCTGGTGGGGGGCGGTGCCGACGCCCTGGGTGCCATTCAGGCGGTGGCGGTGACCGTGGGACTGCCGTTTACCATGATCATGATGGTTATGATGGTCAGCCTTTATTTGGGGCTGCATGATGATGTGAAGAAAATTTAACCCCGTCCTTTATTTTTTGAACCAACGAACGCAACACCTGCGCAGCAATTGTCTGCCAGGTGTTGCGCTGTTTCAGGGACAAAAGATGGGTTACCGGTCAGGCCGATCCGGATGGGTCTGATCCTGATGAAGGCCCTGGTGCCGGGCCGCTTTGGCCAGAAAATGGGCGCTCACCGGGGCGGTAATGAACAAAAACAAGGTGATCAGTACCTCGTGAAAACTGACGCCCTCTCCATGGAAGGAAA
>DATHSR010000202.1:0-4217 GCA_035464035.1 Desulfotignum sp.
AGTCACCCTGATTCTTTTGATCACCGGCTCCATGCTGGCAGCCGTCAGTGTGGCCATTTCAGGAATCATCGGGTTTGTGGGGCTGTTGGTGCCCCATATGGTCCGCTTTCTCACCGGCCCGGACAATCGAAAACTGCTCCCGGTTTCCATGTTGGCCGGTGCCACACTGCTCTTATGGGCCGACACCATTACCCGGGCGGTGCTGCCCCACGAAATCCCCATTGGCGTATTGACCGCCCTGATCGGTGGACCGGTTTTCTGCTGGATCTTTAAAAAAAGCCGGATGTAACCTGCTGTCTTATGGATATCTGCCTGGAGCATATCAATTTTTTTCACGGGGACACCCGGATTCTGTCAGATATCTCCTGCCGGTTTTTTCCCGGCCGGTTTTATGCGGTTCTGGGCCCCAACGGCAGTGGAAAAACCACCCTGCTGGATCTGATCTGCGGTTTCAGGCACCCGAAAACCGGCCGGGTGATGCTGGGGGGCAGGCCTCTGCAAAGCCTTTCAAGGCGGCAGGTCGCCCAGACCATCTCCCTGGTTTCCCAGAGTTATGAAGTCAATTTCCCTTTTCGGGTGAACGAGGTGATCATGATGGGCCGCCATCCCCATATTGACCGGTTTTCCCGTCCGTCCGCCGAAGACAGACGACAGGCCCTCCGGGCCATGGAGATGACCGGTATTGCCCATCTGGCCCACCGGCATATCACGGAACTGTCCGGCGGGGAAAAACAGCGGTGTGCCTTTGCCAGGGCCCTGTGCCAGGATACGCCGGTGCTGCTGCTGGATGAGGCGTTTTCAAACATGGACATCCACCACAGTTTTCATCTTTTGAATCTGGTGAAAAAAACAGTGCAAGAAAAAAACAAACTCATCATCGCCGTGTTTCATGATATCAATCTGGCCGCCGGATTTGCCCATGAAATGCTTTTTTTGAAACAAGGAAAAATTTCGGCCATGGGCGATACCCCGGACGTATTGACCCGGCAGAATATCGAATCTGTTTTCAATGTCACATCCAAAGTGGAATACAATGATTATGTCCAGGCTGTTCAGGTCTATTTCAAACCGGTTTAGCCGGATGTGCCGGCGATGTGTCCGGGTTTTGCTGGTGCTGACCCTACTGGCGGTGACGGGCACTGCGGCCGGCGCGGGCCCTGCCGCTGCCGCCGTGGTCGTAGATGACAACGGCAGGCAGATCCATGTGACACAGCCGTTCAAGCGGATCATTTCCCTTTACGGGGCACACACCGAAAATCTGTTTCATCTGGGCCTGGATCAGGAGATCATCGGTGTGTCGGTAAATGACCGGTTCCCCCCCCAGGTGGCCCAAAAGCAGACCTTTTCCTTTCACGATGACGCGGAGAAATTCCTGGCAGCCCGGCCGGACCTGGTTTTGATCCGGCCCATGATCGACCACGGGTACCCGAATTTTGTCAGCCAGCTGGAACGCTATCATATCACGGTGGTGTCGCTTCAGCCAGCGGATGTCACCGGCATGTTTGAATACTGGCAGACCCTGGGCCGGCTCACCGGCAGAAATGAAGCCGCGGATCTGATGGTGTCGGATTTTCAAAGAAAAATCCGCCGGGTATCCTCCCTTCTGCCGCCGCTACAGGACCGGAAAAAGGTGTATTTCCAGGCCATTCATTCCCGCATGAAAACTTTTACCCACGGCTCCATGGCTATTTTTGCCCTGGAATGTGCCGGCGGCATCAATGTGGCGGCGGACGCCCCGGCTTCCCGGAATACCAATATCGCCAACTACAGCAAGGAAAAAATCCTTGCCAAAGCCCATGACATTGACGTATTTCTGGCTCAAAAAGGGATAATGAACCCGGTTTCCATTGATCAGATCCTCAATGAACCCGGGTTTCATATTTTAAAAGCGGTCAGAGAAAACCAGGTGTACCTGATCGATGAAAACATTGTTTCCCGGCCGGTGCCCGGGCTGTTTGAGGGAATCATGACCATCGGCGGCCTGCTTTATCCCGATATTTTCACAGCAATAGAAAAGGACCTGTAATGGAGAAAACCGGCAAACTGTACGGCGTGGGCGTGGGGCCCGGAGATCCGGAACTGATCACCGTCAAGGCAGTGCGTGTGATAAAACAGGCGGATATGATCTTTACGGCGGCCTCCACCAAAAACAGCTACAGCCTGGCTGTGGAAATCGCCGCCCCTTATATTTCCAGAACCGCAACGATCAAGACCCTGAAATTTCCCATGACCAAAAATGAAACCCAGGTGGAAAACGCCTGGACCGCCAATGCCAAAGAGATCGCCCAGGCATTGACACAGGGATTGACCGTGGTGTTTCTGACCCTGGGTGACCCGGTCACCTATTCCACCTTTGGTTATATACTAAAGACCATGAAACAGGTCATGCCCCAGGCCGATATCGAGACCGTTCCCGGTATCACCTCGTTTCATGCGGCATCGGCCCGGCTGAACCGGATACTGGTGGAAGGAGAAGAATCTTTGCTGGTCACATCCGGTGCCTTTGGCGGCAGTCAGATCCGGCTGAGCCACCAGGTGGAAAACATTGCCATTGTCAAAGCCTACAAAAATATCAAGGATATCAATGCGGCCCTCAAGGAAGCGGGCATGCACAAAAAAGGGGTGGCAGTCTCCCGCTGCGGCCGTGAAAATGAAACCATCTTTGACAACCTGGATGATCTGGAAGCCCGGGAACCGGATTACTGGACCCTGATTCTGGCCTCCAAATGAAAAAACAGCGCTTCCACATTCGCGCCCTGTGTTTATCTGCTGCCGCATCGGTGCTGATGCCGGTTGCCAGCAACCTGTTTTTTTCTCCCCTTTCCCTGGATCTGCTGGTGGACCGGCTGATTTTTCCCCTGGTAAGGCTCACCGGTCTGATTGCCTTGGGGCTTGCGGTGGGTCAGATCATCGAGGCATTCGGGTGGACCCGGCAGGTGGCGGTGCTGGCCCGCCCTTTTTTCAGGTTTTCCCGCATGGGAAACCGTTGCAGTGCCGCGTTCACCACTGCTTTTTTTTCCGGCACCGCCGCCAATGCCATGCTGGCTGAATTTTACGACCAGGGTAAAATCACCCGGATTCAATTATTTTTATCCAATTATATCAATCAGTTCCCTGCATACTTTCTGCACCTTCCCACCACCGTTTTCATTGTGCTGCCCCTGACCGGTGTGGCCGGGGGGCTTTATTTTTTACTCACTTTCCTGGCGGTCCTGCTGCGAACCGTTCTCTTTCTTCTGTTCGGGCATTTTTATCTGAAAACACCGCCGGATACGGCATCTGAATATGACCAGTCCGGGAAAATGCCCGGATCTGAAAAAAAATCCGTGCAAGACATTTTTCGGATTGTTTTGCACCGACTGCCGGTACGGGTGGCAAATATCTTCACCTGGGTGCTGCCCATCTATACCCTGGTGTTCGTTCTCCACAAAAACGGGGTGTTTGATTTTCTGAACACCGCCCTTTCCCGGAGCGTGGCCCTCAATCTGATGCCGGTGGAATCCTTGTCCGTGGTGCTGTTGAGTTTTGCCGCTGAGTTCACTTCCGGGTTTGCGGCAGCCGGCGCCCTCATGCATGCCGGGGCGCTCACGGTCAAGCAAACGGTACTGGCGCTGCTGGCAGGCAATGTCCTGGCATTTCCCATCCGGGCACTGCGCCATCAACTGCCCCGGTACCTGGGAATTTTTTCTCCCAAAATGGGACTGCAGCTGTTATTATCCGGCCAGGCATTCAGGGTGATCAGCATTGTGATCGTGGGCACCATTTATTACTGGGTGGTATGATGGAACCGATTCATGTCATTGGCATGGGCCAGGGAAAACAGGACCTGACCCCGCAGCAGATGGAACATATCCGCACGGCGGACGTCCTGGTGGGAGGGCGGCGTCATCTGAGCCTGTTCGCCGGTCACAGCGGGGAGGCCCTTGTTCTGGACCGGCACCTGGACCGGATCATAGAAATCATCAAAGACCGGATGAAACAGTGCAAAGTGGTGGTGCTGGCATCTGGAGACCCTCTGTTTTACGGCATCGGTGCCACACTGATCACCCATATTGACAAACAGTTCCTTCGGATTCATCCCAATGTCAGCTCTGTGGCCGCTGCCTTTGCCGCCATCAAGGAACCCTGGCATGATGCGAAAATCATCAGCCTTCACAGCCGGCCCCTGCCGGATTTTTCCTTTGCAGACCTGGTGAAGGAAAAAAAAGTGGCGTTTT
>DATHSR010000203.1:0-21229 GCA_035464035.1 Desulfotignum sp.
GTGTCTGAATGTCACACTGTACTGAGCCACAAAAAACCGGCCGGTCAGGATTGCTTGCGGTACAGGAGGCTGTAAAGCGCCGGAATGAACAGCAGGGTAATGGTTGTGGCAAACAGCAGGCCCGCCATGATGGAGACCGCCATGGGCTGCCACATGTTTCCGCCCCCCAGATACAAAGGAATCAGGCCCAGGGTCGTGGTCAGGGTGGTCAGCAGGATCGGTCTGAACCGCTGGCGGCAGGCCTCCACCACGGCCTGGGAAGGCGGCCGGTTGAATTCCTGCCGTTCGATGTCGATCCGGTCTATGAGTACAATGGCGTTGTTGATCACAATGCCGGCCAGGGAAATCACCCCCAGAAACGCCATGAATCCGAAATAGGAACGGAAAACGATCAGGCCGATGACCACACCGGTGATGCCCAGTGGAATGGTGGCCAGCACCATGAGGGTTTTGCGCATGGAATTGAACTGGACAATCAGCAGCAGCAGGATGATGCACCCGGACAGGGGCAGGTAACGGACCACCGCAGCCATGTTCTCCCGGGTATTTTCCGCATCCCCTCCCAGTTCATAGTGATAGCCCGGGGGCCAACCCTCTGAATGATCATCCAGCCATGTCTGGATTTTTCCGGTCACCTCGCTGGCTGTCACACCCTGCCGCAGTTCACTGGTGACGGTGATGCTCCGGGAAAGATCATAATGCATGATCTTTGCATAATCCCACTGGGGAACGATCCGGGCCACCTGGCTGAGGGGAACGGCTTTGCCTGTGGCCTGGGCAAACACATTGGTGTTTTCAAGATCCTGGAGGGTCTGGGTGCTGAACTGCCGGCTGCGCATCAGAATGGCCAGACTGTCCTGGCCTTCCCGGAAGGTGCCGGCAGCGACACCGGACAAACCGGTCTGGAGGCTGACCGCGATATCCTCATGGGTCACCCCGGCTTTTCTGGCCTTTCCCGGGTCGATGTCGATGACAAATTTAAGCAGCCTGGGCCCCCAGTCGTCCATGATATTCTTGGTACCGGCGATTTTTCCCAGCGCGCTTCTGGTGTCTCCGGCAAGGGCATAGAGCACATCCTGGTCTGGGCCGAAAATGCGGACTTCAACCGGGGTGCCGCCCCCGCCCTGGCCCAGAAGAGATACCTTTATGTCGGCATCGGCAAAGGCATTGAAGCAGAACTCATCCAGTTTCCGGATAATCCAGGCATTGTCCTTTCCGCTGCTGGTATTGATCAGCAGGTGGGCATAACCGGCATTGGCTTCATCCGGTGAATAGCCCAAATCATAGGATTCAGGCCCTTCCCCGATAAAGGAGGACCAGTCCGTGATCCCTGCCGGTCTTTCCGGACCGGTTTTCAGGTCCGAGCTGATATGCGCCTCGATGGCCCGGACCACTGCGACGGTTTTTTCAATCTGTGTGCCCAGAGGCAGGTTGATATCCATGGTGATCAGGTTCCGGTCACTGTCCGGGACAAAAATAAACGGGACCAGCTTGAACCCTGCCAGGGAGATGAAAAAAACGGCCAGCATGACCCCGATAAACAGAATCTTGTGTTTGAGTACCCGCTCCAGTAAAAAGATATACCCCTTGTTGAGCCTGTCGAACACAGACGCCCTGGCCGCTTTTTTTTTCTTGAGTTTGACCACATGATAGGCCAGCAGCGGGATGATGGTCAGGCTCAGGATCCATGAAGATATGAGGGCAAAGGAAATGACCACGAAAAGCGGCCCCATGATATCGCCCATGGCGGATTTTGCCAAAAAAAAGGCCAGAAAGGCCGCCGAGGTGGTCAGTGTGGAAATGAGCAGGGGCACCATCAGCTCCCGGCAGGTTTCAACCGCCGACGTCATCCTGTCCTTGCCGGATGCCATTTTGACGACAAATGATTCAGACACGACAATACCGTTATCCACCATCATCCCCAGAGCCATGATCAGAGCAGCCAGCGTCACCTGGTTGAGTCCCATGTGGATAACCCCCATGAGCAGCAGGGTCATGACGGTGACCAGGGGAATGAGACCGGCCACCACCATCCCGGTGCGCAGACCGAGGAACACCAGCATCACGGCCATGACAATGACGATACTCTGGATCAGGTTGCCGATGAAATCATCGATGGATTTTTGTACATACCTGTCCAAAGAGGCCAGGCGGATCACCTCCAGCCCCAGAGGCAGGCGGCGGTTGTATTCAACGATTTTGTCATCCACCATTTGTCCCAGTGTGATGATATTGGCCTGTTCCTTCAGGGAGATGGCCAGACAAATCGCTGGTCTGCCATTGACCCGGACCAGACCGGTTGCCGGGGTCTTGTAGGTTTTTTGAATCTGGGTGATCGCCTCCAGATAAACCACCTCACCGCTGTTCCCCACCGGGATGACCGTTTTTTTGAGCGCCTCGAGGCTGTCAAAATTTCCGGTGGGTTCCAGGATGAGGCGCTTGTCCCCCACATTGATTTCTCCTCCGGGATTCAGGATATTGGTTTCCTGGACAATCTGCCTGAGCTTGCCCACGGTCAGGCCGTATTCACTGAGCCGGGCAGGGTCGAACGCCACCACCACCTGCTGTTCCTGCACCCCGCCCAGCACCACCCTGGCCGAATCCGGCAGCGCAATGAGATCGTCTCTGATCCGCTTGGCCACATCTTCCATCTGTTCAGGGGAAAACCCGTCAGATACCAGGCCCAGTATAATCCCGTAAACCACCCCGACATCATCATCCTTCAGGATGGGGGTAACCCCGTCGGGCAGGTTGGTCATGCCCTGCAGATTGCGCCGCAGCTCATCCCAGATATCCTGGAGAGATTGTTTTTTCACCTCATCCCTCAAGGTGACGGTGACCACGGATAGCCCTGTCCTGGACTGGGATGTGACGGTTTTTACCTCGGGAATTTCCTGGACCTTCTCTTCGATATTCTTGCTCACCAGCAGCTCCACCCGCTGGGGATTGGCCCCGGGAAAACTGGTGACAACCGTTGCCACCCGCACCACATAGGGGGGCATACTGTCCCTGGGAAGTCCCTGGTACATGGAAACGCCCAGCAGCACCACAACCGCCAGGATGCTCAGAGATATGCGGTTTTTATGGATGGCAAACGCGGTGAGATTCATGGGCGTGGTCACCATTGATTGACCGGATCATCCAGGAGCCTGACAGTCATGCCGTCCATGAGCAGGTGGAGCCCGGCCGTGGCCACAATCTCTCCAGGCGACAGGCCGCGGGTCACCAGAAACCCTTCACCGGTCAAAGGACCGATATCGATGACCCGTTTCCGGAGGGTCCCGCGGTCCCCTTCGGTTTTCTCGATCACAAATACAAAGGGTCCACCCGGATCTTCCCCCACCCCGTCAGGGGGGAGATAGAGCCCGGTCTGCTCCTGGGTTTCACCAAAATCAAACCGTACCTCGGCGGCCATGCCCGGGCGCAGCCGGTCATCTTCGGACAGGATTCCCACTGTGACCGGGTATGTTGGGGAATCAGATGCCCCGTAGGACACCTCGGTCACCTGGCCAGGGAAACTTTCCTGGTCCAGTGCGGGGAAGGTGATCCGGCACGGCATGCCGGTCCGAATCCAGGCAATATAAAGATCGGTCACCTCCACCCGGATATCCAGCTTTCCCAGGCCGTTGATCGTGAGTACCGGCGTTCCCGGTGTCACCTCCTCATTTTCATCCACCATGATGCTGTTGACAACACCGTCAAAAGGCGCGGACAACCCGGTGTACTTCAGTTGATTTCCGGCTGCCGCCAGTTTGCTGTTTTCCGTGGCAACTTTTGATTCAGCCGCCTGGAGGTTTGCCAGGGCCGTGTCATAGCTGCCCCGGGCCTGTTCGAACTCACTCAAGGAAACACTGTCGTTTTCATACAGTTTCTGGATCCGGTCATAGTTTGACCGGGTGGTGTAGACATTGGCCTGGGCGGATTTTGCTTCGGCCTGAGCTTTTTTCAGACCGGCCCGGGCCGATTCCAGATCGATCTTCAGGTCTGCCTCATCCAGCCGGGCCAGCAGGGTGCCTGCAGCGACCCGGTCTCCCACCCTCACGGGAATGGCCCTGACCGTACCGGCCACCTTGAAACTGAGCACTGCCTGCCGGTCTGCGACAGCTGTGCCGGTGAAAGTCTGATTCAGGGTACGGGCCGCCGGCTTCATTTCCATATAGCGGACCGGCCGGACAGCCGTCTCCCTGTGTGTGTCTGCCGCATCATCCCGGCCGCATCCGGCAGATATCATGCCCAGACAGGCCAGAAAAATCAAAAGTATCGGTTTCATGAATTCATCCAGTACTCACTGCTCCGGGTTGGCCGCCATAAACATGTTCAGGCGGTGAAGAAAGGCCTGTTTTTCCTCCGGGGATTCCAGAAAATAGAACCGGCCGACGGCCCGTTCCATTTCCAGAAAATCCAGAACAAACTGGTATTTTGCCAATGCAGCCGCCCGTTCACTGCTGACCCTGGCATCCTGGGCATCGATGAGATCGGTCAGGGAGTTTCGCCCTTCCGCATAACCGGCCTGCACGATCTCAAAGCTTTTCATGGCAGCTGCCAGCCTGGTGTCTGCCAGTGCAATCTCCCGGGCTGCGACCGCTGCCGTCTCCAGGCTGGACCGGACATTGAGATGGAGCTGATTCCGCAGATTTCTTTGTTCAATCTGCAGCCGCTGGAGCCGGTAACGGCTCTGGTCCAGATCCTTTTTGTCGGCCCCGCCGGTGAAAATCGGCCAGGATGCGGTCAGGGAAATGGACCAGGGATGATCCAGATTGGACGGGGTAGTCTGCCAGGCATCACGTTCGTCCAGGATCTTGTCCACGGATCCCTTCAGAACGACATCCGGCAGAAACAGGGCCCTTTTGCGGTTGAGTACCTGCCGTTCCTGGGACCGGATATTTTCCTGGACCTGCTTGAGTTCCGGCATGTTCCGGTCCGCTTCCACAACCAGAAAATCGCTGAACCGCCGGGCCTGCTTGATATTTGCCAGCAGCCGGTACACATCCGGATCGGTAATCATCAATTCAACACCGGTGACCAGGCCTATGTCCGACACCGAAAACTTCCGCGTAATGGGCCGGTCCATCACCTGGTTCAGCCGCATACGGGCCAGCTGGAGATCCCGGTATGCAGTGTTCAGGCGGATCTGGCTGGCGGCTTTTTCACTTTCCCAGCGACTCACTTCAGATGCATCCACCGCCCCCACGGCCGCCTTTTTCCGGGCGATTTCAAGGTTTTTCCGGGTCACTTCCAGATTGTTGCTCTGGATCGTCTGGGTACTCATGGCAAAAAGCAGGTCAATATAGGCCTGGGCCGCTGTCACCACCGTGTCCAGCAGAACAGCCTCTTCCTGATATGCCAGGGACGCCGTCAATATTTTCTGGACCGCATGATTGGCCAAAAGGTCATCGGAAAAAACCGCCTGACTCAGGCCGGCCGACGCCGTCAGGGTGGTCCGGGCCGGATAATTCCGTGTGGCTTTCACTCTGTTTTCATCGATGTGGGTCATGCCTGCCGACAGATGGACCTGGGGCAACAGGGCACCCTGGGCCTTGCCTGCTTCCGCCTCCTGGATCCGGATATCGGTTTGGGCTGTCAGCAGATCCAGATTCCGCTCAAGGGCTTCCAGAATCACGCCCTTGAGCTGTAGGGCCACACCCTGGTGAAGTTTGTCCAGGTTCAGCAGCCTGGCATCGCCCAGTTCGGTCCAGCCCGGATAGTAATCAATCGTTTGAAGGGTTTCCACATTGACCACGAAATTTTCCGTATACGTAGACGCCGACACCGGCAGGGTGCCGGCATCACGGCCTTCGAGAATATCCAGCACGTTGATGGCGATCCGCCGGGCCATGACGTCCAGATTGCGGTCCGGCGCAATGGCGGCCATGGCTCCCATTCGGACGTGCGTTTCTCCCATCATGGCGAATGAAGGCAGTTTGCGGTGATTGACCGCCCGGATGATTTTTTCCATCGGCTGCCCCTGTTGTCCGGAAAAAAAAGACAGCAGATACACCGCATCCACATCTGAAGGGATTTCTGGAATGTCTTGTGTAATGGTACCGGGATCGATTTCCACAAAAGAAAACCCGGCTTCCGGAGACACCGTCTGCACGGTCCGGCCAAAATAACTGTACAATGTGTGAAACATGGCGGCTTCCACACCAGGAAGCAACACAGCCAGATGCGAGTAGTCATACAGAGATTGAAAGGTCCGCAAATCCTTTTCCACATCAAAATTGGACTGGATGTAGTTGAAGTTTTTGATACCGCTGGTGCCTTCGGACGTCAAAGCAAGGCCCTGGAGCTTCCGGTCCACCACCACGGCGGCGATGGCAGGCCCGGGATACTGTTTCATTCGGATGAGCATATCCGATACCAGAGCACCCATGCCGATGACACAGTCTATGGATTTGTCTGCCATCAGCATGGAAAGAAGCGCCACACTCCTGTCCGTGTCATGGGGATCGACCGCTTTTTCAAGAAACGCCACACCACCCCGTCCCGCCATCAGGGTGGTGATTTCATCCATCACCATCTTCTGATAAATGGAGGTTTCAGTGGTTTCTGTGACAATCGCAACATTCGGCATGGCCGGGACCGCTGCCGGCAGAAAAAAAAGCAGCCCGGCCATCACCACAAACACGTTAACAATGGATTTCATTCCGCAGAGGTCCTGTTTTGAATCACCGCCTGTCCACCTATATTCACTATTTGAGCTGTCCCCTGTCAAACTGTTTTTTCCGATGCCGGAGCCATCATATGCACATCCCCCTGCGGGAAAGGTCTCACGACATCGTGTTCCCTGAACAGCCGGTTGCTCTGGAAACGCAGCCGGGTTTCCGCTGTGAGAAAATTTTTGACACTAGAACAAAAACCAAGACTGAAATCAAGCGAAATTTCGCCAAAAGTCTGTTGTCAAACCCATACGCCCGAATCCCCGTGGCAATCCCATGTATCATTTTATCGAAAAAGCCGGAAAATCAAGCACTGGTAAGACTTTCCGGACTTCATTTTTATCTTGACTTAAATTACCTCTCATTGATACAAGCACCACATGTTGTGCTTGTATCAATGAAGGAATATATTTTGGGTTTTAGAAATTTTTGATACCTTGTTCACAAAAAAGCAATTTTCTATCCCTCAGTGCCAAAAAAAATGCCCTGCCTTTGGCTCTTTTTATTTTAACAATTGCGATAGCGGGTTGCAGTGTAGCGCCTTACAGGATGAATCCAATTACCCGGGACTGTCAGGAAAATGCGTTTATTCCAGGGATACCCGGGGCCAGGTATTGGGGAGACCAGCCACCACCAGGGGTCGAGCGATGGCTTGAGAGTTCTGTTGCTGAAATCAAGCGTGACTATCCCGCCCTTTTTGGAATGCCGCACAACTATCTGGCATTATCCGGGGGAGGAGCAAACGGTGCCTATGGTGCGGGATTGCTGGTGGGATGGTCAGTTCGCGGGGACAGACCCGAATTTACCATGGTTACCGGCATCAGCACCGGTGCCCTGATTGCCCCTTTTGTCTTCCTCGGCCCTGAATACGACCCGGTGCTGGAGCATGTCTATACCGGACTGTCAACGGATGACCTGATTGAACGGCGGGCACTGTTCGACATTATCCGCAATGATTCATTGATGAGCACGCGTCCTCTCCGCCAGCTGATCGCCCATTATATCAATGATCAATTGATCCAAGAACTGGCAAATGAACACCGGCGCGGGCGCTCACTGTTAATCAGCACCACCAATATCGATGCGGCCCGACCCGTGACCTGGAATATCACCCGGATAGCTGCAAGTGGTGCTCCCCAGGCCATTGATCTTATACGTGATATAATCCTTGCATCTGCATCGATTCCAGGACTGTTTCCACCGGTCAGCATTGATGTCGAATCGTGCGGTCGCAGATTCCAGGAGATCCACGTCGATGGTGGCGTCACTTCCCAGGTATTCCTTTATCCGGCCGGATTGAACTGGAAACGAGTGACAAAGAAACTGGAAGTGCCTGGAAGAGCCAGGTTATATCTCATTCGCAATTCACCTACCGATCCGGGTTTCAAATCCATTGAACGCCGCATTGTTCCGATAATGGCACGTTCTCTGTCATCGCTCATTCGTACACAAGGGATCGGAGATATTGCAATGCTCTATTTTCTTACCCAGCGGGACGGGGTAGAATTTAATCTTGCGTTTATTCCGGAAAGTTTCAATGCTCAACCAAAAGAAAGCTTTGATAAAGCTTATATGAAACAATTGTTCAAGCTCGGCTATGACGAAGCCATCAGCGGTTACCAATGGATAACCCGATCGCAACCCGTTGATTGAGCCCAAAAGCGTATTCCCTGTCATAGGTCAACCGGTTTTTTCTGCTTTCGGGTCTATCAGCCGTTCAAACAGCAGGATCAACCCGCTGATAAAATAATTAAAAATGTTCTGAAGTCCGAACCCGAGTCCGATACTCAAGGCCCCGAACAAACTGGAAATACTCCTTGATTTTTTTCATCACAAGGTCTATGAGATTGGACAATCTTGGTGGAATTGGTCCACCCCAGACGCTATCTTCCAAGGAAATTGGACAGGAAATAACCTTGACACTATTCCAGTCCATCGGACAAATCTTTTATTCCTGGGCATTGCTTCAGCTGGTTTCCCTGGAGAAGCCTTGAGATGGCTCTGGGTGGCAGTGCTGAAAACTGGTATACATTCCAGACTTTGTTAAATATGTTTTTTTAACCGAACCATGAACGGGAGCGTGAAATGAATTTCTTTAGGACTATTGTTTTGCTGTCGATGCTTGGCTTTTCTATTGCAATGACTGGCTGCGGCGGGGGAGGTGCTGAAATTAAAGCGACGCATACGACTATGGGTGAAGAATTGCATGATATTAAAAAGGCCTTTGATCAAGGGATCATAACAGAAAGAGAATATAATAAAGCCAAAAAAGATATTCTTAAAAAATATAACTAGGTGGGGCATGGGAGATCATTCTCAGCCATTTTCAGGGTATTATTCCCGACCAAAATCAAAGATCAGTTGAGAAGGGGGCAGGCATAGTCTTTGATTTATCCAGTCTCCCTCTTTCAGGTACACAAGTGCCTTTGGTTTTAACCGGATATCGGATTTTCAAAACATGGCCTGTTGATCCATACCCCAATGAATCTGATCAAAAAAAGCACATCAGGGATGACATCTGATCATTACGGTGGCCGCCAATCTGTTCCGCAGTCCACCAAATTCGTCCATGGTATAGAAAAATGCCCAATCCAAGTGATCTGATATCATTCAGCCACATATAGAACCCGCTGCCTTTACATCCATAATATACTGGCAGATTTCACTGTCGATCAGGGGTTTGTGTTCTCATCAGCAGGCTGATAACCTGATACGTCTTGAATCTGCAGCAGGCCGGACACAGATAATATGAGAAGGCTGATCCCTCCAACGAGCTGTGATACAATCACGCTCAATTATTAACGCAGTCACCCAAAGGGCTGCAAAGATAAGGAGGGACCAACCATGAAAAACACTATCACAATTGGAATCGATTTGGGAGACAAATTTCACATAGCAGTGGTATTCGACGATGAGGGCAACGAACTGGAGACTGCCCAGGTGACCAATACAAAGGCTGGTGTCAGCAAATTCTTTGAGCGGTACAGACACGCCAAGGTGGCCATGGAGGCAGGGACTCATTCTCCGTGGATCAGCCGTCTGCTGGCGGAGATGGGGTTGATTGTCTATGTCGGCAATCCTCGGAAATTAAGATGCATTTGGGACAGTACCGATAAATCCGATGCTCGTGATGCCCGGATCTTGGGCATGGTCTGCCGGATTGAACCCCGCTTATTACATCCGTTGAAACACCGTGGCAGAATTGCGCAAGCGGATCTGGCGATAATCAAATCCCGTGATATGCTGGTGAAGAGTCGCACCCAGCTGATCACCCATATTCGAGGGATTGTCAAAGCCAATGGCGAACGGTTACCTAAATGCAGTCCAGAAAGTTTTGCCAAGAAATGTGAATCTCTTGTACCGCCTGACCTTCGATTTGCTTTTGAATCCGTGTTTAAAACCATCTCTCATTTGAACGAACGGATAAAGGAGCTTGACCGTCAGATTGAGCAACTGAGCATGGAACGGTATCCGGAAACACACTATTTACGTCAGATATCCGGTGTCGGTCCGATTACAGCGCTGTGTTTTGTTTTGACCATTGAAGACCCTGCGCGTTTTGCCAAAAGCCGTCAGATAGGTCCATTTTTAGGATTGACACCCCGGCGAGATCAATCCGGAGATATTGATAAACAGCTTCCTATTACCAAGGCAGGAAACTCTTATCTGCGCCGTTTACTGGCGGGAAGTGCCCAGTATATTATGGGGCCGTTCGGGCCGGAGAGTCATCTACGTCTGCATGGTCTGTCGATTGCCGCGCGGGGAGGCAAAAACGCCAAGAAACGGGCGGTGGTGGCAGTGGCCAGGAAACTGGCCGTGCTGCTGCACCGACTTTGGGTTACCAAAGAAAAGTATCAACCGTTTTATGGCATGGACAAAAAGGCGGCCTGAAGATGAATATTTCCAGTTTTGATACAAGATCCAACGGCTAAAGCATGAAGAATTCAAAGGAAGTTAATCCGATTTTAAGGGGGCCAGCCCCCTGTCCCCCCGGGATTTACCGCATTTAGGACAAAAGCATGAGGGAGGAACAGGTACAGTCGCGGTGTACCTGCCCTCATGCCTTCGTCACCGACTGCGGCGCTCGGGTTGCTTCCCAGCGTTGCCCTATCCTCCAAGCCGGCAGGAAAATGGTATCACGGCTGAAAAAAATATCAAGTGGGGGATGGTGTGACATAATACAAGTTTCCAACGTCTCATCCAGGAGACTGCGATTGCCCCCTTGCGATAGTCAGATGCCACTGACAATAGATAATCGCGTGACACAGATTGCAGCTCCTGCCAACGGATATTAACATGCACCGGGACAAATGGTAGTCCCAAAAAAAGAGTGCGGATGGAAGCGTGATGGCCGAGACTTGTTGGGCGGTGGGAAAAGAATAATTCGTGAACGAATTTTCTATTGACATAAGCCTTCTCATGGAAGGGGTTACAGATTGTGGCTTGATTTTTCGTCTATCCCGTGCTAAAAAATTTAGCTTCCTCTAAAGGAGTCTGTTTCAAACAATCCAACTGGTAACAGGAGATTTTCCGGATGCGGATGGTCCTCGTTTTCCCCCCCAGGGCCAGCGCCACCTATGTGCCCCTGGGCATCGCCTCCCTGGCAGCGTTCATCGAATCGGCCGTTCCCGGCACCCGGGTCCGGCTGGCCGATCTGAACATTGACACCTGGATCCGGATTGCCGGCGCCGACCGCCAGGGGCAGGACCTGATGAACTTTGTCAGGGGAAAAACCGGCACCTTCACAGACCCCGGCCAGACCCTTTCAAGCAAAACCGTCTGGGACCGCCTCAGAAAAGAGATGTCCCGCCTGTGCCGCCAGGCGGAAACCTTTATGGCCACCGGCCAGTCAGATACCGGTTTTTCATCGCTCGTTGACCGCCACACCCGTCAAATCCTGGCCGATGATCCCGAACTGGTGGGGATTTCCGTGTTGTTTCCCGAACAGGTTCCCTTTGCCGCTGCCCTGGCCTGCGCCGTCAGGCAGGCGGTCACGGGAAAACCCGGCAGCCGGTGCCGGGTGGTGATGGGCGGGGCCATGATGTCGGCCCTGTCGGTGCCGGATCTGATGACCGCAGTGCCTGAAATTGACGCCGTGGTCTGCGGCGAGGGAGAAGCTGCAGCAGCAGCCCTTTGCAGCGGTACCCCTTTTTCAGATATTCCCGGACTGACCTTCAGACAGGCAGACAGGATCATAACCAATCCCGGATCCCGGACGGTTTCCCTCAAGAACCTTGGGGTCCCTGCATTTTCAAAGCTGCCCCTGGATGCCTATTTCAATCCGGTGACGGTGCTGCCGGTGCTGTTTTCCAGGGGGTGTGCCTGGCGCAGATGCCGTTTCTGCTCCCACAATTTTTCCTTTGGCAGCTACCGCAGGAAACCGGTGGCAAACTTTGTATCGGAACTGGCCGGATACCAGAGGGATTTGGGAGTTCACCATTTTTATTCGGCAGACGAATATATCCTGCCAAAGGACATGGATGCCATCTGTGAAGAGATCCTGGCCAGGGGTCTGTCCCTGAATTTTCACATCCTGGGCAAACCCACGGCCGACTGCACCCCCGGCCGGCTGGCCCTGTGGTCCGCCGCCGGATGCCGGTGGATCGGCTGGGGCATTGAAACCGGTTCCCAGCGCCTGCTGGACCTGATCTGCAAGGGGACCCGGGTCCCGGACATCCTCACCGTACTGAAAGATTCGGCAGCTGCCGGCATCTCCAACCTGGGATTGATGATTTTCGGGCTTCCCACTGCCACCGACCTGGATCTGGACCTTACCCTTGAGTTTCTAAGCAGTGCCTATGATGACCTGGACGGCCTGACCGCCAGCGCCTTTGTGCTGTTCGACAAAACCCATTTTGCAAGGAACGCCCTTCGTTACGGCCTGCACGTTGACGGCCCGGTTCCTTTGATTCATGGCAGCGGCAGGGCGGTGAAAAGTTCCCGCCTCACGTTCCGGGAACTGGCATCGGACGGTTCCCTGCGGGCTCCCCGGGGGGCATTGGAAATCTCCCGGTGGCAGCAGTACCGAAGATGGCTGGGCCCGGCGTCCCTGCTGGAGCAGCTGCCGCCGGAACACTGGCTGATCCATGTCTCCGGGCAATGGGCTCCGGCTGCAGTTCCCCTGCCGGCAACTGGGGTTACATCTTATTAAAATCAGAATAAATTCAAGCCATTGATCAAGATATTCTCAAACCTTCAGGCCTGGCATATCTGTTGCAATATTTTGATGAGAACACAAAACCAGTTCAGTTACCCGATTTATCAAAAACAAGGAGGTGTCCCATGGGCATGTACACGGATGAACTGTATTTCAAACCCCGGCTGCAGGTGATCAACCAGGACCAGATGGATCAGATCCACATGGCCACCCTGGATGTCCTGGAGCGGACCGGCATCAAGCTCACCCACCCCAGCGCCCTGGAGCTGCTGTCCGGGGCCGGTGCCCGGGTGGAGGGCAACCGGGTCAGGATCCCCTCCTGGATGGTGGAACAGGCGATCCGGACTGCGCCAAAGCGCATTGTACTGGGCAAACGCACCGGCGAGCGCACCGTGACTCTGGAGCGGGACAAATCCTGGTTCGGGCCCAGCCTGGACTGCATCGATTACATGGACCCGGCCACCCATGCCAGAACCCGGTTTCAAAGCCGGCATGTGGAGATTACCGCGGCCCTCTGCGACGCGTTGCCCGGGTTTGACTGGTGCATGACCATCGGCATGGCCGATGATGTGCCGGCGGACACGGCTGACCGGATCGTGGCCAGAAACACCCTCCAGTTCTGTGAAAAACCTCTGGTGTTCTGCTGCAAGGACACCAACAGCGTGGCAGACATCTATGAGATGGCCCTGCTGCTGTGCGGCGGAAAGGACAATTTTGATAAAGCGCCCTGTATTGTGCATTATTCCGAGCCCATCTCCCCGCTGGTGTATTATGATCCGGCCGTGGACAAGATTCTTTTTTGTGCACAAAAAGGCATTCCTCTGATCAATTTCCCTGCCCCCCAGTCCTGCGGCACAGCGCCCGCCACCTTTGCCGGAACCATTGTCCAGGCCAGTGCCGAGTCATTGAGCGGCCTGGTGATGCACCAGCTGGCCAAACCCGGTGCCCCCTTCATCTATGGGGCCTTTACCACCATCATGGACATGAAGACATCGATCTTTTCCTACGGTGCCATCGAGCTGAGCCTGATGACCGCAGCCCTGGCCCAGATGGCCCAGCATTACCGGCTGCCGTTTTTCGGTACCGCCGGTGCCACGGATGCCAAGTTCTGCGATGCCCAGGCCGGGGCGGAAGCCGCATTCCAGTGCCTGAGCGCGGCAGCCGTGGGATCGGGCCTGGTGCACGACTGCAGCTCCTGGATGGACCACGGCAATCTGGTCTCCCCGGAGTTCATGGTGCTGGTGAATGATATCGTGACATCGGTCAGGCACTATATGGCGGGTATTCCCGTCACAAAAGAGACCCTGGCCCTGGACATCATCGACAAGGTGGGACCTGGCGGGCATTATCTCCAGGAAAAACACACCCTGGATCATTTCAGGAAGATCAGGTATTCGGACCTGTTTGAACGCCAGATCCTGGAAAAATGGCAGAACAATGGGGCAAAAAAACTGGAACAGCGCCTCCAGGGGCTGACCCTGGAAAAAATGAAGCACCGTCCGGCCCCCCTGCCCCAAGCGATAATTAAAGAACTGGACCGCATGCAGGCGGCCTGGAAATAACCCTCTGGATGATGCCCGGACCGACAGCGAAACCATCGGCATTCTGGCCTGCGGTTTCCAGGGATGCCCTGAACCAGGCCGAAAAATGGACCACGGACAACCTGGACCAGTACCGTCACTACAAGGACAAAATGGGTTATTTCCAGAACTGTCCCGCCGTGTATGCCGAGCTGGGGGAGCTGGTGACCGGTCAAAAGCCCGGCCGGGAAAATGACCGGGAGAAAAACTTTGCCGCCAACCTGGGACTGGCCATCGATGACATGGCAGTGGCACCCCTGGTTTTCAACAAAGCGAGAAAACAGGGAATCGGCACCTGGCTGCCCCTGTGATTTTTCGGGGATCAGGTATGGCTTGACAGGGAAAACCGCTTACTGGTAAAGCTGATGTCATGGGCAGGACAGATAATGACATCCTCCGGCTGTTTCCCGGGGCGGATCTGAGCCGGATCTCGTTTTTACCGCTTTTAAAGGATTTTTTTGAGGGCGTTACCATTACGGACCGTCACGGATGCGTGCTGTTTGTCAATGAAGAACAGGCACGCATCGATGACATGCCCGCGGCCATGCTCTCTGGAAAGAAAATCACCGACATCTACCAGGTGGATGACGGTGTCAGCCCGGTGATGCTGTTCGGCGAAACCGGAACAGGCAAGGAGCTTATAGCCCAGTCCATCCACAACCGCAGCAACCGGAGCAGCGGCCGGTATGTGGCGGTCAATTGTGCGGCCATCCCGGAAAACCTGCTGGAGGGCATTCTGTTCGGCACGACCCGGGGGGCGTTCACCGGGGCCGTGGACAAGCCGGGCCTGTTCGAGAAAGCCCACGGCGGCACCCTGCTACTGGACGAAATCAACGCCATGACCATGGGGCTTCAGGCCAAACTGCTCCGGTTTCTTCAGGAGCGAAAAATCCGGCGGGTGGGGTCCCTTGAAGAGCGTGACGTGGATCTGAAAATCATCAGTTCGGTCAATGTCAACCCCCATGTTGCCATTGCGCAGCAGACCCTGCGGGCGGATCTGTTTTACCGGCTGGCCGTGATATTCATCCGGATCCCGCCGCTTCGGGAACGGTTGCAGGATCTGCCTGCGCTGATCTCCCATTTTCTGTCCAAATCCAATGCCCTGCTGAACAGACAGATCGCCGGCCTGTCAGAGGCGGTGATATCCCGATTTGAAAACTATCCCTGGCCCGGCAATGTCCGGGAACTGGAACACGTGATCGAGGGAGCCCTGTCAGACACCCTGGGAAGGCCGTCAGCCGCTGCGGCCAGGCTGGGCATCTCTCCCCAGCTGATGAACTATAAAATGAAAAAATACCGGATCAACCGCCGGGATTATCAGTAGCGGCGTCAATGATACAGACCATTTCCCTCCGGCTGAAACCGGAACAGGCCAAAGACAAGGATGCCCAGATCAGGGCTGCGGCCGGAATTCTGAACTGCGACAGAAACGCCATCACCGGTATCCGGATCCTGCGGCGCTCCCTGGATGCCCGGGGCAAATCCCCTGCCGTAGTACTCCAGGCGGAGGTTTTCTGCGGCCAACCCGTACCCGGCCTGTTTGAACCGGTTGTTTTCAAACCGGTGACCGGCGGCAGAACCGCAATCATCGTGGGATCAGGCCCTGCCGGACTGTTTGCGGCCCTGGAGCTGATCCGGCACAACATCCGCCCCATTGTGCTGGAACGCGGCAAAGATGTCACCGCCCGGCGGTTTGATCTGAAAACCATCAACCGGAACAGCGTCTGCCATCCGGATTCCAACTACTGTTTCGGCGAAGGCGGGGCCGGGACATACAGTGACGGCAAACTTTACACCCGGGCCACCAAACGGGGCAATGTCCGGGAGATCCTGGCCCTGCTGGTTCAGCACGGGGCTGCCCCGGACATCCTGATGGATGCCCACCCCCATATCGGTTCCAACCGGCTGCCGAAAATCATCGCAGCCGTCCGGGAAACCATCCTGTCCTGCGGCGGCGACATTCATTTCAACGCCCGGGTCTCCGGACTGCTACTGGCCGGAGACCGGGTGATGGGCGTGACCACTGCCTTCCGGGAATTTCTATCTCCGGCCGTGATCCTGGCCACCGGCCACTCTGCCCGGGATATCTATTATCTGCTGGATGATCTGGGAATCCGGCTGGAAGCCAAACCGTTTGCCATGGGGGTGCGGGTGGAACATCCCCAGGCGGTGATCAATGCCATCCAGTACGGCCGGCATGCCGGCAGCCCGCATCTGCCCGCCGCCAGCTATGCTTTGTCCGGCCAGTTCGGCGGGGCCGGGGTGTATTCCTTCTGCATGTGCCCCGGCGGCATGCTGGTGCCCGCAGCCACCGCACCGGGAGAACTGGTGCTCAACGGCATGTCCAATTCCGCAAGAAATCTGGCGAACGCCAATGCCGGCATGGTGGTCACTGTGGATGAAACCCTGTGGCAGCATCATCTGAACCGGCACCATTTCGCCGGACTTGCCTTTCAGCAGGAACTCGAACAAAAAGCCTTTGCCGCAGGCGGAAAAACCCTGGCCGCCCCGGCCCAGCGACTCACCGATTTTCTGACAGACCGCATCTCCCCCTCCCTGCCCGCCACCTCATATATCCCCGGTGCGGTCAGTTATCCCGTCAAGGAGATTCTGGGGCCTTTCATCACCCGGGCCCTGAAACTGGGATTTGCGGCGTTTGGAAAAAAGATGACCGGATATATCACCCGGGAAGCTCTGGTACTGGCCGTGGAAAGCCGCACCAGTTCGCCGGTGCGGATTCCCCGGGATCCCGGAACCCGGATGCATCCGGACATTGACGGGCTTTTTCCAGCCGGGGAAGGTGCCGGATTCAGCGGCGGCATTGTGTCGTCCGCCCTGGACGGGCAGATCACCGCCCGGGCTGCGGCGGCCCGGTTCGGCCGGTAGTAAACCGCTCCGCCGTTCAGGCCCGGCAGGTCACAGAACCGCCCGGAGCTAACCGAACCGCCCGGTGATGTAATCCTGGGTCAGCTGGTGCAGCGGGTTGAGAAAAATCTGTTCCGTGGGACCGATTTCGATGAGATCCCCGAGGTGAAAATAGGCGGTGCGCTGGGACACCCGGGACGCCTGCTGCATGGAGTGGGTGACAATGGCAATGGCGTATTCCTGCCGCAGTTCCTCGATGAGTTCCTCGATAATAGCCGTGGCAATGGGATCCAGGGCTGAGCAGGGTTCATCCATGAGGATCACCTCGGGATTGACCGCAATGGTCCTGGCGATGCACAGCCGCTGCTGCTGGCCCCCGGACAGGCCGGTGCCGGGCTGATCCAGGCGGTCCTTGACCTCGTTCCACAACCCGGCCCGGACCAGAGATTTTTCCACCAGCTCTTCGGCTTCGCCCCGGTTGGTCACCAGTCCATGGATCCTCGGGCCGTAGGCCACATTGTCAAAAATGGATTTGGGGAAGGGATTGGGCTTCTGAAACACCATGCCCACCCGGGCCCGCAACGGCACCACATCCACATCCCGGTCATAGATGTTTTTGCCCTCCAGATAGATGCTTCCTTCCACCTTGCAGCCGTCAATGGTGTCATTCATACGGTTCAGGCACCGGATAAAGGTGGATTTGCCGCAGCCGGACGGTCCGATCATGGCGATCACCTCATTGGCACCGATATCCAGAGACACGGCATTGATGGCTTTGACAGCCCCGTAATCGTAGAATACACTGATCGCTTCACACCGCATCTTGGGGTTGTCCACATATTTTTCCCCCACCGTGTTCCGGTTCTCCCTGGGAACCACGCGGTGCTTGGTCTTCCTGGGAAACGGTGCATCCGGACCGGCCGGATCTGCCGGATGCCGGGCCGATGCCGGGACTGTTTTATTTTCTATGTTCATTCAAGGCGTCTTTTGTGTTAAATATTAACCTGACCGGTGCCGGGTTCAAACCTGCCGGTTACAGCCCGGCCATGGGCCGGTTCACCGGTTACCAAAGTTCAGACCCTGAATATAGCGGCAGTGTATTAGACAATGTTTAATATTCTGTTAGAAAAAGATTAGGACCGGATAAAGCGGTTGTTTTCCGGCATACCGTCCGGAACCGGATGACCGGAGAGGATCAAAAAAAATGAAATTTGCCGTTCTGTCTGACATTCATGGAAACCTTGAGGCCCTTGAAGCAGTCCTGGAAGAGATTCAATGCCTGGATCTTGATGCGGTCATCTCTTTAGGGGACAACATCGGATACGGACCCGATTCCCAGGCCGTGGTGGACCTGATCCGGGACAGGGAGATTGAATCGGTGCTGGGCAACCATGAGATGGCACTGAAAAGAAAATCTGCCCTGGCATGGTTCAACCCCATGGCGAAACAGGCCCTGGCCATCGCCCGGTCCCAGTTGTCCGATGCGGCAATGGACTGGATTGAGCGGCTGCCGCCGGTCATCATCCGGGAAGGCCTGCGGTTTGTCCATGGGGTCCCCCCGGCCGCCATGTTCCTGTACCTGTTTCAGGTGCCTGAAAACAAACTGATTCAAAAACTCATCCAATCGGTGGAATCTGTCTGCTTTGTGGGGCACACCCATGATCTGGGAATCATCTCCTGGGACGGTCACCGCCTTGACACGCTAAAACCGTCCCCCGGCACCCATATCCTGGACCCGGCCAAAAAATACATCATCAATGCCGGCAGCGTAGGCCAGCCCAGAGACGGTACCCCGGAAGCCAAGTTTCTGCTGTATGACACAACTGCCCGCCGGTTGACGGTCCGGGCCAAAGAGTATCCATTCGAAAAAACCCAGGGAAAAATCATTGCCGCCGGGATTCCCCAACTGTATGCGGACCGGCTGGCCATGGGAGCCGGACCATCCGGATCAAAAGGAACCGACAAATGAAAAAAATCGACCGGTTTACCATCGCCGGGCTTCTGGGAAAGGGGGGCATGGGCAAGGTCTACAAGATCTGCTATCCGGTCACCGGCAGGATCGCAGCCCTGAAGCTGCTGGACCCCTCCCCGCTGCTGGCGGCCCTCACGGACAAAAAAGAACTGGCAGCACTGTTCACAAAAGAAGCGGTGATCATGGCATCCATCCGCCATCCCCATGTGGTGGATATCCTGGATTTCGGCCGGACCCAAGGGAACCTGTATTATATCATGGATTTTTACTGCAACAGCCTGGCCACCTTCATGGGGGAATCGGCAGAAGCCGAAGCCACCCGGATCATCCCCATTGAAAAAGCGGTCCACTACACGACCCAGACCCTCAGGGGGCTGTCGTGCCTTCATTTTTTCGGCATCATTCACCGGGACATCAAGCCGGCCAACATCCTGATCACGGATCTGGATGTTGCCAAAATATGTGACTTCGGCCTGTCCCGGCGGCGGGGAGACCGCCGGGAGACACGGCACGGCAGTATCCGGGTGGGATCTCCCTTTTATGCGGCACCCGAGCAGGAAACAGATCCGGATCAGGTGGATATCACTGCGGATCTGTATTCCACAGGTGTGATGCTCTATAAAATGCTCTTCGGGCACCTGCCTGAAGAAAGCCGGCCGCAAGCGTCACAACTGAACCCGGATCTGGATGAAGACTGGGACCGTTTCTTTGCCAGGGCCCTGCATCCGGACCCATCCCGCCGGTTCCAGGCTGCAGATCTCATGGGCCGGCACCTGGAAGACCTGGCCCGGGCATGGGAAGAAAAAAAGGAAAAGATCTGTGCCCTGCCGGTCTTCCCTGAGCCGGAAACCGATCCGGGTACCGGTATTTCCGGCGGCCGGAACACAGGCGACCCGGCCGCACACCGGACACGGGCCCTGCCGGTGAGATCCGCCCCGATGAAAATACCCCTTAAGCACGCACAGACATTTTTCGGCCTGGACCGGTTCATGCAGCCCCAGGAATATGGGGTCAATGATCTTGTGACCTCTGAAACCGGCGTGGTGACGGACCGGCATACCGGGCTGGTCTGGCAGCAGTCCGGGACCGGATTCCCGGTGACCTGGCACCAGGCAAAAGATTATGTGGCGCAGTTGAACCGGCAGAGATTCGGCGGATTTTCAGACTGGCGCCTGCCCACCCTCCATGAGCTGCTCACCCTGGCGGCCCCCCCGGCCCAAGGGCAGGACCATTGTATTTCATCCGTATTTGACAGGACTCAAAAATGGCTGTGGAGCGCGGATAAAAGCACGTTTGTATCCGCCTGGTACATGAGCCTGGAGATGGGGTTTGCGGCACGCAATGATATGACCAGTTTCTATCACGTCAAGGCGGTGAGTTCGTACGGGTTGTTTGCACCTGATTCCGGATTTCGTGCAGATGAACCATTTTTTCAGAAGGTGCCGTAGCTTTTGCAATATCCACCCCCCAGCCATTGCGTTTTTTCAGCCGATACCACAGGATTCGCAAGAGAATATATATGGGAATGAATACCGTGGTATACCCGGCCACACTGCCGATGAAAGGCAGTGGAATGAAAATGGCCAGTTCCACCCCGTGAAAGCGGGTCGCCAGCCAGCCCAGGGCAAACGGCGCCGGCCACAGCGAGGCTGCCGAGAGACCGAAAGCGGCAAAGAAATACCTGCCGAACGCCTCGTTCGCCTGCCGGTTGCAGGCCTGATAGCTGGCCTTGTCCTTGGACAGAAGCGCCTTGAGGGACAGGTTGTGCATTTTCACTTTTTCAGCATTCAGGCCCTTAAGGTGTTTGAGAGTCAGACGAAGCGCCAGGGGAACGGTCAGTTCACCCAGGAGAATTGACCAGATGCACAGAACCAGGGTGCCGACAAAAAATCCAGCCACCGGGTTTTCAAACTGGCGGTATGGATAAATAAGGACGGTGTCCAGCATCAGATACAACTCATATAAAATGCCCATTTGCATCCCTCTTTTCAACCCT
>DATHSR010000204.1:0-10534 GCA_035464035.1 Desulfotignum sp.
GCTTCATGGAAACCTTTGTCCCCCGGCTGTCTGACAGGGAATTAGAGGAGATCTATCTGTGGATCAACGATTTTTTGAAACGCCATATTTCAGAAGATGAATACCATGCCCTGTTCCTGAAAGACCGGTAACCCGGCCGCACCAGGGTGTTTTTTTTGGTTGTTTTCAGGGCATATTTAATACTTTTTGTCATTTTTCTGCCATGACTAAAAAACAGTCAACCCGAACCGCAGGAAAAATAACAAATAATATTGACAAATTTTCCAGCCAGATGGTATGACCCCCGGCATGTCATTGAACGCAACATATCTTTAAGGTGACGGATGGATTACATTGTTGATGGCTTTGTCAAGGCAATATTTCTGCTGATCCATCTGGACCCGGCCACATTTTCCGCCATATCCGCCACCCTCAAGGTCTCCACTGCGGCCATGGCGGTCAGCCTCATCGCAGGGCTGCCCCTGGGATTTGCCCTGGGATATTTCAATTTTTACGGCAAACGCCATATCAAAACCCTGGTGGACACCCTTCTGGCGCTGCCCACGGTTTCGGTGGGCCTGATCGTCTACGCCCTGATCTCCAGCCAGGGGCCGCTGGGAGAGTTGAACCTGCTGTTCACCCTCACCGGCATCGCCATGGGGCAGACCATTCTGGCCCTGCCCATTGTCATCGCCATCACCGCCGCCACCGTGGAAAACATCGACCCGGACCTGAAACTGACCCTGGTATCCCTGGGGGCCGGCAAACGCCATATCCTTTTCACCTGCCTGTGGGAAGTGCGGTACGGGATCCTGGCCGGGGTGGTCACCGCCTATGGCCGGGTGCTCACGGAAGTGGGCATTGCCATGATGGTGGGCGGCAATATCAAATACCATACCCGCACCATCACCACTGCCATTGCCCTGGAGACCAGCAAGGGCATGTTTGCCGACGGCATGGCCCTAGGGCTGGTTCTGATCGCCATCGCCCTGTGTGTCAACATCTGCCTGTCCTTTCTGAGGAAGCAGTGACCCGGCAGCCGCCTGCATACCGGCTGGAACAGGTCGCCCATTTTTATGGGGACAAACAGGTTCTGGGCATTGATCTTCTGGAAATTCCCAAAGGGTCCATCACCGGCCTGATGGGCCCCAACGGGTCGGGCAAATCCACCCTGCTCAAGCTGCTGGCCTTTGCCATGCGCCCTGCTTCAGGCTGCATCAAATTCAACGGCCGGCCGGAATATCCTTTTTCACACAAGGTACGTGCAAAGGTCACCCTGGTCACCCAGAAACCCTATCTGCTCAAGCGGACTGTTTTTGAAAATATCACCTATGGCCTGAAGATACGGCAGGACAAAAACGATCTCACCCGCCGGGTTCACGTTGCCATGGACAGTGTAGGCCTGGCATTTGACCGGTTCGCATTCCGGCAGTGGCATGAACTGTCCGGGGGCGAGGCCCAGCGGGTGGCCCTGGCGGCCCGGCTCATTCTCCGGCCCGAGGTGCTGCTGCTCGATGAACCGGTGGCCAGCGTGGACACCCGGAGCGCGGCCCTGATCCGTACGGCGGCCCTGGCCGCCCGGCAGGACTGGGGCACCACCCTGATCATTGCCAGCCATGACCTGGCCTGGCTGTTCGACTGCAGCGACACCCAGATATCCATCAGCAGCGGCACCCTGTTTGCCACCGGCCGGGAGATCATCATCCCCGGCCCCTATGTCCGGAAAAAAGACGGTGCGCAAACCTGGATCAAACAACTGGACGACGGGCAGACCATTGTGCTGCCCCCCATGGCGGGTGGGGCAAAAACCGCGGTCCTCCGCAGTGAAAACATCCGCCTGGCCACAACCGGCCAGACAGATGCCGGGGCCGACAACCGGATCTTCGGGCAGGTGCAGTCCATGCACCTCACCGGGCAGCACCGGCAGATCATGACCGTCATCGCCTTGGGCGGCATGACCGTCATGCTGGCTTTGAGCCCTGACCAGACGGCAGCCCTGGCCCTTCAGCCCGGCAAGCCGGTCACCCTCCTGTTTTCCTCAAAACAGATAGCAGTCAGGTAAATTCGGGGGCAGCGCCAAACCGCCAATAACGACAATAAGGAAAGCCTGACCCCCACGCTATTTTTCCACCAGAAAGAACATCTTCCCCCGGACATTCATATGGCCGGCGGCAAACCGGGCATAGTCATCATCACCGCAGAACAGGTCGGCCCGGGCCGGCCCCCGGATGGCCCCGCCGGTGTCCTGGTTCATGACAAACAGGGAAACCGGGTCCCATTGTTCCGGGTTTACCGCCGCACCCGACCTGTCGGGCACTGCTGCGGTCCGCCCCTGACCGGCACCTGAAAGACCGGTTCCCAGAAATCCTGCCGGATCCGGCAGCCGGGTTTCGATAAAGCAGATCGCCCCTCTGGGAAACAGCCGGTAATCGGTGGCCAGAGACCGCAGCGGGGTGAGTGCGACCCCGATGTTGCCGAAGGGACCGCCTTTGCCGATTTGAAAAAATACAAAACTCTCGTTATGGTGCAGCACCTCATCCATGCGGTGGGGGTTGGCTTCCAGCCACTGCCGGATGGCCTGCATGGACATATTCTCTTTGGAGATCTCCTGTCTGTCGATCAGGTACCGGCCCACAGACCGGTATGGGTTGCCGTTGGCCCCGGCATACTGGATCCGGATGATTTCATTTTCCGGGGTCTGGATCCGGCCGGATCCCTGTATTTCCAGGAAAAACCGGTCCACCCGGCTTTCGAGCCAGGCCACCGGCTGTGCCCGGAGGTGAAAATCGGTCCTGCTGTTGATGGCCTGCCGGGAAAAATAGGGCACCACCCGGTTTCCCTCCACCCGTCCCCTGAGCCGGTCATGGCCGGCATACCGGTCGGAAAACCGGGCCAGATCGATTTCCAGCAGATCTGCGGGCAAAGGGTAAAGGGGCCAGACAAACCGGTCATCCGGATGCAGGCTGCCGGAATAGGTGGGTTCGAAATACCCGGTGAACAGCACTTTTCCCGGCTCGTTGCCCGCGCTGGCATACACATGGAACCGGTCACGAATGAACCGGTTGAGGGCCGGATCACCCGGACCGGTATTCAGAAATTCCTGCAGGGTTTCCAGCGAACGGATCAGGTGGGATGCCGGGTATTGATCCGGCCCGAACGCGAACATCCGGGTTTCAGGCACCTTTTGGTAATAGGACAGGCTCTCGGACAGGGCCTGGTCAAACCCTGAAAACCCCATGCTGTCTGAAAAATCAGGGAACTCTTTTACGGTCAGTTTTTTCAACGGCGCTTCAGGGATCTCCGGCGGGACCTTTTCCTCAAAAACCCCGCATCCGGCTGAAAAAAACAGGGCGATTCCCAGCACCATCATCCCCAGGGAAAAACAAAATTTTTGACCCCTGCCCCGGGAGCGGCCGGGGTTACGGGGAAAACCGGTTGCGTTTGATCGGTTTGTTTCAATACAGGAACGGTCAGTTTTCATGGTCGGGCCTTTCAAAAAGAGGGGTGGTTCCGGCGACGGACGGGTCAATGGATGCCAGATCCGGCATTTGCCGGCTGGACAGGCCCAGCTGATCCAGTTCCCGGGCCGGGGGCACCACCTGCTTTTCCATCACCTTGACGGTGCGGTTGAAGCTGGCGGCACATTTTTCAATGTCTTTTCCCAGATGGTTCATGCTGTCGGCCATGGCGCACAGGCGGCGGTAGAGTTTCATCCCCAGGTTGCGGATCTGTTCGGCATTTTCGATGCCCTGCTTCTGCTGCCAGGAATAGGCCACTGATTTCAACAGGGCGATCAGGGTGGTGGGGGTGGCCAGGATCACCCCTTTTTCAACACCCTGCTCGATGAGGTCCGGCTGCTGGGCCAGGGCTGCTGAAAAAAAATTTTCCCCGGGAATGAACAGGACCACAAATTCCGGGGTGGGGGAAAAGGCGGCCGTATAATTTTTCGATGACAGCCGGTGGATATGGGATGCCACCTGGCGGGCATGATCCGCCATGCGGGCCTGCTTCTCCTCCTCGCTGTCCGCCTCCAGTGCATCCAGATACGCCATGAGAGGCACCTTGGCATCCACCACAATCTGCCGGTTGGACGGCAGTTTCACCACCATGTCCGGCCGCAGGGATCCTTTGCCGGACCCTGCGGACACCTGTTCGGCAAAATCGCAGTACGGGGACATGCCGGCCAGTTCCGCCACTTTTTTGAGGGTGATCTCCCCCCACCGGCCCCGGACATGGGGGAGCCGCAGGGCCTTGACCAGGGTGCCGGTTTCCATGTGAAGCTGGTGCTGCACCTGCCCCATCCGGGCCAGTTGCGCCTGAATCGCGCCATTGGCCTGATCCCTGGCAGCTTCCATGGCCCGCAGCCGGGTTTCATACCGGTCCAGGGTCTGGCGCACCGGATCCATGGACTGGCGGAGGGTATCGCCCTGGATGGAAAAATCCTTTCTCGCCTCCCGCACATACCCCTTGAAATACCGGTCCGCCATCTCCATGAAACGGGTGGCATGCTGGTACAATGCCTGGTCGGACATCTGCTTCATCCGGGTGGAAAAAAACAGCACCCCGGTGCGGGCCAGGATCACGCAGACCACCACCCCTAAGCCGAACCCGGCCCCCAGCCAGATCAGGTTTTCAACAGAGAACACCATCTTGTCACACCGGTTCGCCCGGGTTCTCCAAAAGATCCGCTGCCTGCCACAGGCCGCTTTTTCCGCCGGACTTGGATATCAGGCGGATCTGTGAAAGCACCATGCCCTTGTCATAGGATTTGCACATGTCGTAAATGGTAAGCCCGGCCACGGAAACAGCCGTCAATGCCTCCATCTCCACGCCGGTGCGGCCGGTCAGGGACACTGTGGCCTGGATGCGGATGGCGCTGGCATCCGGCTCGAAAAAAAAGTCGATTCCCGCATGGGTGATGTTCAGGGGATGGCACATGGGAATGAGGTCCGCGGTCTTCTTGGCCGCCATGATCCCCGCAATCCTTGCGGTTTCCAGCACATTGCCCTTTTTCACCTTTTCATCCATGATCCGGGCCAGGGTGTCGGGCTGCAGGGTAACAATCCCCTGGGCCACCGCCGTTCTCTGGGTTGATTCCTTGTGTCCCACATCCACCATGCGCACATGGCCCCGGCTGTCCAGGTGGGTAAATTCCGTCATGAATTTTCCTTTTGCTGTTCCCCCTTCAGGCCGGGCCGGCATGCCTGCACCCGCCTGCAGTGCGGCCGGGCCCGAAGGCGGCTTATTCAAAGAACTGGGTTTTGCGGGTGACCTCGGACTTGATCTGGTTGAGGGTGTCGGTGAGGGTGGCGATCACGTTTTCCCGGATATTGCCGGCCACCACCAGGAACATCACGTCATCCCCTACCTTGAGTGGGATATTTTCCTGAATATGCACCTGGATGTCCACGATGCCGGGACGGGCCCGTTCCGTTGCCAGAATCGAATCCAGCCGGGCGTGGTCCACCTGGATCTCGAGCCCTTTCACCGGCCGGCCGTCCCTTGCGGTGTCCCGGACCACCCCGTTGTGGGCCAGGATCATGCCGGCCCTGGAAAAATCCGGATGGGATTTGATTTTTGCCATCATCTGTTCCAGGGTCATGGGACCGCCGGGTTTCTGATCATCTGTCATGCTTTTTTCCTTTCACAACTGCCATCTGCCGGGCCTTTTCAAGATCCGCAGGGGTGTTCACGTTAAAGAAGAATGCCATGTCCGGATCCAGCTGCCGCAATACAGATACCGGCACCTCTTTGACATGGTTTTTCTTGTAAAATTTCTTGATCATTAAAATATTGTTTTTCAGACTCTCTTCGATCAGGGGAATGCACGCTTTTGAATACACGGCAGACAACGGTTCCAGCCCGTCATCCGTGCGGGGGATCACCACATGGTCACCGGGGGCGGCCTTTTCCACCAGGTACCGGATCACTTTTTCACTGGCAAAGGGGATATCACAGGCCGTCACGTAGGCAAAGGGGTAAGAGGCGTAGAACAGCCCGGCATGAAGCCCGGCCAGCACGCACCGGGCCGGAATGATATCCGTGACCACCATCATGTCCAGCCCCATGAACGCCTTGGGGTCATTGACCACGATAATGGTTTCCTTGAACACGTTTGAAAAAAGCGTGCAAAGCCTTTCCAGCATTGTGCTTTCCCCGATGTGGTGAAAGGTCTTTTTCTTTCCGGGAAGCCGGCTGTTTTTTCCGCCGGCCAGTATCAGCCCCGTGCACTCCAGTTTCATTGGCACCCGTCCATGGCAGTAATTATCAATGGGGTGATTATAGCCCACCTGCCCTGAAAATCAAGGTATTGCTCCGGTGTAAAAAAGATGGTACATTTTTTTGTGCCCGTAACCCGTTGCCCATGAAAGGCTGCCCATGAAACAGACCCGGCCCATCCTCACCGACCAGGACTTTAAACGGATCATCTCCCGTATCGCCCATGAAATCATCGAAAAGCACCGGGGTGCCGGAGACCTGGCCCTGGTGGGCATCCAGACCCGGGGGGATTTTCTGGCCAAGCGCCTGGCGGACAAAATCCGTCAGATCGAGGGGGTCACCCTGCCCGTGGGCAGCATGGACATCAACATGTACCGGGATGACTGGACAAAAATCAGTCACCAGCCGGTTGTCCGGCCGTCTGACATCCCCTTCAGCGTGGATGACAAAAAAATTGTCCTGGTGGACGATGTGCTGTACACCGGCAGAACCATCCGGGCCGCCATGGAGGCACTCATGGATTTCGGCCGGCCCGCCCGCATCGAGCTGGCGGTCCTGGTGGACCGGGGGCACCGGGAACTGCCCATCCAGGCGGATTACAAAGGAATTTTTCTTGACACCGAACATGAAGATACCATCCAGGTGCATGTGCTGGAACATGACAACCAGGATCTGGTATTCAGGTAAATCAATTCATGAGCACCCTTGAAAACAACAAAGAAGCGGCCAGGCATCTGAAAGTAGCGGTAATCAGCGTCTCCACCACCCGGAAACTGTCCGATGACAAAAGCGGGGCCTGGATCAAGAAACAGGCCGGCAAAGAGGGACACGAGGTGGTGGTTCACCAGGTGGTCACCGATGACATCACCGCCATTCAGACCCTGCTGACCCATGTGACCGATAAAATCGCCCCCCATGCCGTCATCTTCACCGGGGGCACCGGCATCAGCCCCAAAGACGTCACCATTGAAGCGGTGCAGCCCTTTTTCGACAAGGAACTCACCGCCTTCGGCCCTGTGTTTGCCCAGCTTTCCTTTGAGGAGATCGATTCGGCGGCCATCGGGTCAAGGTCCACGGCCGGCATTATCAAAAACATCCTGGTGTTCTGCATTCCAGGCAGCCTCAAGGCCTGCAAGCTGGCCTGCAACGCCCTGATCTTCCCGGAACTCGGACACCTGATAAAGCATATGGGGGAATAGGCATGACCGCGCTTGAACAGTTTGTTTCAGACTGGCAGGACAATGACACCCGCACCAGACAGGCCTTTGGAGAACTGCTGGCCCATCTGAAAACCCTTGACCACACGGAACTGACATTCACGGCCCGGCCCGGGGTCAGTTTTTCACTGCGGCCCCGGCATGACCGTCAAAAAAAACGGACCCTGTTTGCCCTGGTGGATGTCATCGATGATGATCCCGACAACCGGTGGCTGTCCGTGTGCTTTTACAAGGAGATGATCACCGATCCGGAAGAATGCGGGGACCTGGTTCCCGGGGGCCTTTTGGGGGAAGACGCCTGCTGTTTTGACCTGGATGAATATGATGCCGGTCTGCTGGCATATATCAAGGAGCGGCTCACCCAAGCCCACGGCAACGCACCGGAATAGCCGGACGGGTCACACGGAAAACCGGATATTGAGAATATCCCCGTCCTTGACCACATATTCCTTGCCCTCCACATGGAACCGGCCGTGCTTCTTGAGTTCGGCTTCCGACCCAAGGGCTGTCAGATCCTCGTAGGAAAACACCTCGGCCCGTATGAATCCGCGCTCCAGATCCGAATGGATCACCCCTGCGGCCCTGGGCGCGGTACTGCCCTGTCTGACCAGCCACTGGCGCACCTCGTCCTTGCCCACCGTGAAAAAGGAAATCCGGTTCAGCGACCGCAGGCAAAGCAGGGTGAGCATCTCCAGGGCGGTTCTTTCAATTCCCAGGGCCGCCATGAACTCCTGTTTTTCCACTGCCGTATCCAGCAGGGCGATCTCCGCCTCCACTTTGGCAGACACCAGCATGGCCTCGATGGCCTGGGCCTGGCAGGCCGGGGCAAACCGGTTCAGCAGGTCCTGGTTTCCCAGGTCCTGTTCCCCCACGTTCACGGCGATCACCATTTTTTTCCGGGTGATGAACGGATAGCTGCGGATCAGTTTATCTTCATCCGGCGTCAGGGCCATCAGCCGCAGGGGTGCTTCGTTTTCCAGGTGGTCCTGGATGCGCTGCATCAGCGCCAGCTCCTTCTGGCGGGCCTCATCCTTTATCTTTTTCACCTCTTCCGCCAGGCGCTGGATCCGTTTTTCGGCAAAAATCTGGTCGTGCATCAGCAGTTCGGCATTCACGCTTTCAAAATCCCGCCAGGCATTCACCGATCCGGCCGCATGGTACACCGCATCATCCTCAAAAGCCCTTATGACATGGCAGACGGCGTCCATGTCCGCGATATCCCTGAACACATCTCCCTTGGCAATGGTCTCGGCCTCCAGTTTGGGCAGCAGTACCAGGTCCAGCCTGGCCCGGACCTGTTTTTTCGGTTCATACATCGCCACCAGGGTATCGAACCGGGAGTCCAGGATATCTGCAGCACCGGGGACCGGTTTGCCGGCCTTTGCCGGTTCTGTGAGTTCGTTTCCCGTTAAAATCTGAAACAATGTTTTCTTGCCTGCCTGGGGCAGGCCGATAATGCCGACTTTCATTTTATGTCTGGAGTTCCTTGTTTTTGAATGGTAGTTTCACCGGATCATCCCTGTGTCCGGGCCGGGTCCGGCATGCTTTGTTTTTGAGCCATCTTACCTCCGGCACGGCAGCAGATCCGGCCGGTTCTGTTTTTTGCTAGGGCAGCGTGATCTTTCGCTTCTCCGGGTTCCGGTGGGGCCGGTAAAGCACGCCCACATGTCCCACCATGCCGGCGACAGCCGCCCCGGTCTGCCGGGAAATCTCATCCAAAAGACCGGTTTTGAGCGCCTTGTCCTTATGGTCCACAAACTTGATTTTCATGAGTTCCGCCCCGTCCAGGGCGGCCTCGATCTCTGCCACCAGGGCCTGGGTCAGCCCCTTGGTACCCACAAATGCCCCGGGATTCAAATGATGGGCAAGCCCCCGCAGGTATTTGCGCTGGGCACCGGTCAACTGCATGGCCATCTTTATTTTCCTTCATCTTGAATTTATTTAAATTTATTCTTATATCACAGAACAGAATCCAGGAACAACAAACAAGGAGATATCATGCCACATTATCTTGGCGCCGTCGACCAGGGCACCACCAGCACCCGGTTCATCATTTTCGACAAAACCGGCAGGATCCTGGCTGAAAGCAGGCGGGCCCATGATCAGATCTGCAAAAAACCCGGGTGGGTGGAGCATGATCCGGCCCGGATCTGGGAAAACACCTGTGCCGTGATCACCGAAGCCCTGGAAAAATCCGGCATCAGCGGCACAGACCTTTGTGCCGTCGGGATCACCAACCAGCGGGAAACCGTGACCGCCTGGGACAGGCATACCGGAAAACCGCTGTACAATGCCATTGTCTGGCAGTGCGCCCGCAGCGATGAGATCTGCCGGGACCTGGATGCGGTCCACGGCAAAGACTGTTTCCGGCAGAAAACCGGGCTGCCTACCGCCACCTACTTTTCGGGCCCCAAGATCAAATGGCTGATGGACCATGTGCCGGCAGTCAGGCTGGCGGTGGAAAACGGCAGCGCCCTGTTCGGCACCATGGATACCTGGGTGATCTGGCACCTCACCGGGGGCCCGGGCAAAGGGTCCCATGTCACCGATGTCACCAACGCCTCCAGAACCCTGCTCATGAACCTTGAAACCCTGGACTGGGACACAGATATTCTGAACACCCTGGAAATTCCTGCCCGGTGCCTGCCCCGGATTGTTCCCTCGTCAGATCCGTCCGCCGTCGGGAAAACCGATGAAAACGGACCGCTCAAAAGCGCCGTGACCGTGGGAGGCGCCCTCGGGGACCAGCAGGCCGCCCTGTTCGGCCACACCTGCCTTTTGCCGGGAGAAGCCAAAAACACATACGGCACCGGGTGTTTTCTGCTGTGCAACACCGGACCCGCCATCACCTTTTCCAGCCATGGCCTGATCACCACCCTGGGGTACCAGATCCACGGTCACCCCCCGGTTTACGCCCTGGAAGGGTCCATCGCCTATGCCGGGGCCCTGGTGCAGTGGCTCCGGGACAACCTGGGGCTGATAGCCACGGCCCCGGAAATTGAAGCCCTGGCCGGCACGGTTGAAGACAACGGGGATGTCTACTGCGTGCCGGCCTTTTCCGGCCTGTTCGCCCCCTACTGGCGCTCGGATGCCAGGGGCGTGATCACCGGGTTGACCCA
>DATHSR010000205.1:0-2364 GCA_035464035.1 Desulfotignum sp.
TAACCCCGTCGGAATCCACCTGCCTTCCCCGGGAATCAGTGGCGAACAGTCGTATGGGCGACAGTTTGACCCAGCGGATCAGCGCCGGGCCGAACCACTTGAAGCCGATGCCGGAAATGCCGGGCCCATCGAGCTGATGCACCACGCCACGGTCCCATTTTTGGGGAGGCACAAATTTTTCTCCGGTATGATCGGTTCCATATACCACACCGGCCAGCCGGGCTTTGAGCAGACGGCGGCTGAATTTCAACAGCAGGCCCAGCACGTTTTTTTTCCTGAATGCGAGCCGTTCAAACCGTTGGATGTCTGGCATGTCTGACGTCATGATGATTCCCTCTGTCAAGACCCCGGAAAAATTTTAACCCGGTGATTGAAATCTCAGATAATTGCCGTGAGGATCTGTTTGGTCTTCACCAGGGCCTGGGCTGTCTGGTTGGCTTTAAATCCCAGTTGAAACTGGACACAATCTTTTTTTAAAAATTTAAACGGCGCAATGGCCTGCCATTTTTTTTCCAGTTCGTGCAGCGGCACTTTCATGTGCGGCAGCGAAAATGTCAGAACCAGAGAACCGGGATCCATGTCCAGACGCTTGATGCCGCCCTGAATGGCCAGAACCCGGAGCATGATCTTCAACAGCATGTTTTCAGCCTGACGGGGCAGTCTCCCGTACCGGTCCTTGAGTTCTTTTTTGATGTCTGAAATATCGGTGATCCTGTCCAGTCTGGACAGTCGACGGTACAGCGTCAACCGCTGCTCCACGGATTCGATATAGTCCGCCGGAAATCCTGTTGACATGCCCGCATTGATTTCCGGATCCAGGGGCGGGATATAGGCTTCGTCTTTGAGGTCGTGGACCGCCTGATCCAGCAGTTTTAAAAACAGGTCATACCCCACCGCCGCAATGTGCCCGGACTGTGAAGCACCTAAAGCGGTACCGGCCCCACGGATCTGAAGATCCTTCATTGCGATCTGGAACCCGGATCCCAGATCCCGGTACTCCATCAATGCGGCCAACCGTTTTCTGGCGTCTTTGGTAATCTGGGATTCATCGGACACAAACAGGTAGGCATAGGCCTGATGGTCGCCTCTGCCGATTCGGCCCCGGAGCTGGTAGATCTGGGACAGTCCGAACCGTTCGGCTTTGTTGATGATCATGGTGTTGGCCGACGGGATATCCAGGCCGGATTCAACAATGGTGGTGCATACCAGAACCTGGATCTGCCTGTTGACAAATGCCACCATGACCCGCTCCAGCTCAGCCTCGGACAACCGGCCGTGGGCCACCCCGACAGCGGCTTCAGGGACCAGTTTTTTCAGATTGTCGGCGATTTTGAAAATGGTTTTAATGTTGTTGTGTACAAAAAACACCTGACCGCCCCGGGCCAGCTCTTTTTCAATGGCCTCCCTGACGATGGCATCCTCATAGGTGGTGATGTGGGAGACAATGGGCTGACGGTCTGCCGGCGGGGTCTTGATGACACTGATGTCCCGCATTCCGGTCAAAGACATGTGAAGGGTCCTGGGTATGGGGGTGGCGCTCAATGCCAGGACATCCACGGTGCTGCGCTTTTTTTTCAGGGTTTCCTTGTGCCGGACCCCGAACCGCTGTTCCTCGTCAATCACCAGCAACCCCAGGGACTTGAATGCCACATCCTTTTGCAGAAGCCGGTGGGTCCCGATGACAATATCCAGCTCTCCTGCGGCCATCCGGCTGAGGATGCGGGCCTGTTCCCCGCGGGTCCGGAACCGCGACAGGCAGGCGATATTCACCGGATAATCCTTGAACCGGTCCTGAAATGTGGCCAGGTGCTGCTCCGCCAGGATGGTGGTGGGCACCACCACCGCCACCTGTCTGCCGTCATTGACGGCCTTGAAGGCGGCCCGGATCGCCACCTCTGTCTTGCCGTACCCCACATCACCACACACCAGCCGGTCCATGGGGGTGTCCGACTCCATATCCAGGTGAACATCATCGATGGCCTTGAGCTGATCTTTTGTTTCCTCATAGGGAAACGTGGTTTCAAAATCCTGATAATAGGTGTCCGGCCGGCTGAAGGCAAACCCTTTGCTGATTTTCCTTTTGGCATACAGATCCAGCAGTTCCGCCGCCATTTTTTCCACCTCTTCTCTGGCTTTGGCCTTGGATTTGGTCCATGCCCTGGATCCGATTTTATCCAGAACCGGGGAATATCCGTCCACACCGATATATTTGCCGATCATTTCCATCCGGTCCACGGGCAGGTAGAGTGTGTCATCGTCCTGATACACGATGCGGATGAAATCCTGGGATATCCGGTTGACGACCAGGCTGCACAGCCCGTCATACCGGCCGACCCCGTGTTCTGCATGCACTACGATATCCCC
>DATHSR010000206.1:0-7942 GCA_035464035.1 Desulfotignum sp.
CAATCCGGGGATGTCGGCCACAGCAAAGGGTTCACCGAACGGCGGGGTCACCATGCCCAGGGTGGGGGTAAGGGTCGTGAACGGGTAGTCGCCAATTTTGGGCCGGGCCGCTGACATGGCAGCGATGAGGGTGGATTTGCCGGCATTGGGCAGCCCCACGATCCCCACGTCTGCCAGCAGTTTCAATTCCAGTTTGAGCCGGAATTCAACGCCGGGAAGTCCGGGCTGGGAATAGCGGGGTGCCCGGTTGGTGGATGTGGCGAACCGTTTGTTGCCCCGGCCGCCTTTTCCACCTTCGGCCACGATATATTCTGAATCATCCCGGGTGAGATCCACAATGGGGTCCCCGGTGTCGGCATGGCTCACCAGGGTCCCGGCAGGCAGGTCAATATAGCAGTGGCTGCCGTTTCCGCCATGTTTCTGGCGGCCCATCCCGGGTGACCCGTTCTGTGCCCGGTGAGTTTTTTGGCGTCGGAAGTCATACAGGGTGCGTTTCCCCGGATCCACCCTCAGGATGACATGGCCGCCGTCCCCACCGTCTCCACCGTCCGGTCCGCCCCGTTCAATGAACCGCTCTCTTCTGAAAGAGGTACACCCCGGGCCGCCGTCACCGGATCGGATGGTGATAACTGCTTCGTCAACAAATTTCACGCGGCATAAACGCTGACTTTTTTGCGGTCACGGCCTTTTCGTTCAAAGGTCACCACCCCGTCAATTTTTGCATACAGGGTGTAGTCTCTTCCCATCCCCACGTTGTTGCCCGGATGGAGTTTGGTGCCCACCTGCCGGACCAGGATGTTGCCGGCCAGAACCGTCTGTCCGCCGAATTTTTTAACCCCCCGGCGCTGGGCGTTTGAATCCCGGCCGTTTTTTGAACTGCCGGCTGCTTTTTTATGTGCCATGTCTCACGCTCCTCTTATGCTGAAATGGACGCGATTTTTATCTGGGTATACTCCTGCCGGTGGCCCTGCATCTTGCGATACCCTTTGCGCCGCTTGTATTTGAAAACCAGCTGCTTCCTGCCCCTGCCCTGTTCCACGACATGGGCCCTGACCACCGCGTTCTCCACCACAGGCGTTCCCATGGTGATGGTTTCTCCGTCTGAATACAGGAGCACATCATTGAATTCTATTTCCGAACCTTCGGTTCCTTCCAGCTTTTCAACTTTCAGAATCTGGTTCTCCTGAACCTTGTATTGCTTCCCGCCGGTTCTGATGACTGCGTACATGGTTAAACTCTCCTTATCAAATCTATTCGTTCCGCAAGCTTTTAAAAAACTCTTTATATTATAAATTATGGTGTTATTTGTCAATCTAAAAATCATCTGCCCATCCCCTCCAAAGGGGAGGCACAACAGGGCCTGTAATAAATTCTTTTCTTATGGCCCGGGAACAGGTAAAATAAATACAAGCGTTTAAAAATGATTATCAGGGACGGAAAATATAGATATCATCGGGTGTATTGGGTGAATTGACATATCGGAGCGGCAGGTTTGGATCCTCAACAAAGACAGCAGCCTGATTGTTTCAACCGGTTGGATCCGGAGGGATCTTTCAAAAAGATTGTGCGGGTGAATCCCTTTGCTTTCAGGGACGGGCAGGTCCTGGCCAATCATTTGAACCATCCGGACCGCCGGTCAACCCCGGGTGTTTTTTTTGCCGGGTCCTGGACGGATACACACCGTCTGGGGTTACAGGCAGCGATGGACCATCTCGCACACTGGCTGGTGCAGAAACCCGGATCGATGACCTTTGGGGTCAGTGCCTGCCTGGATGCGTCCGGGAACCTCTCTGAAGACACCGGTCTGGAAACCTGGAAAGAAAAGGGGTTGAAACTGATCCACTGGTACTGTCCGGCCGGTATGAAAGGGGTGCCGGATCATCTGCTGTGGCAGGTATCCAAGAAAGGCGTCTGGAATCATGTGTCGATGGCTGAAACCGATGATTGCCCCCGGGGCCGGCATCTGGAAAAATTCATCCTGGACAACCCCCATATCGTTCATTCATTTGAGATGGCGCAAAACCGTACCCCGCTTTTCAGCACCTATGACAAGGTGGCACGGCTGCCCGGCAGGCCGGCCTGGATGCAGGTGACGCATCCGGCAGACCTGCTGGCCTGTCTGAACCGGATTCCCATGGATCAATTCATACGGCTCCGGTGCCAAGACAGCCGGTTGATCACCCTGGGCAGGGCCGTGGGGTATCATTTTCAGCCGCCATCGGACCTGCCGCCGGGATATCTGGATCGGATCTGTGACATGGTGGCGGCCGGCGGGTCTGTGGACCTGACCCATGTCCGGTCCAACCTTGAAAACGCATACCTGATCGGGTATGCAGAGGAAAACGGCGTGATCGTGGGCAATTCCAGCCTCAAACATCCCAGAACCGCCCTGATCCAGCGGTTGAAGACCGCCACGGGCCTGGATTTTTCCGGGTTTGTGGAACGGGGCTATACCTCGGTTAGGCCCGAATACCGGTCCCTGGGGGTGGGGCGCAGACTGCTGGAAGGATTGACGGCCCGGGCCGGGAAATACAAGATATTTTCCATCATCGATGAAGACAACCTGGCCACCCAGACCATCGCCCGGAAAAACAATACCCAGAAGATCGCCACCTATTTCAGCGAAAAAACAAACAAGCGCATGGGTGTCTGGATGCCGTCCCACATGGTGCCCGGGCCTGAAAAGGAACCTGGGTGAACATCGGAATTCTCACCGTTCAGGACCGGACCTTTCATCCCAACGCCCGGCTGGGTCAGGCAGCCCGGGCAATGGGGCATGATCTGGTTCTCATCAATCCCCATCACACGGTCTGTTCTCTGGAAAAACAACGCCCGGACATGGCGGGTTCCGGTATAAAGCATCCCGTGTCCGGGTCACTGCCGGATGTGATCCTGCCCCGCCAGGGATCCCCCATGGGTGAGTATGGGTTTGTGATCCTGCGGCAGTTTCATGCACTGGGCGTTCCTCTGGTCAACGGCCTCAACGGGGTGACCATTGCCCGGCATCAGTATATCACCCTCCAGGCCCTTGCCGGTGCAGGCGTTCCGGTCCCGGACACCTGTTTTGTCACCCGTCCCGGGGCTTTTTATGATGCCGTGGCCCGCCTGGGGGGATATCCGGTTGTTGCCAAGCAGCCCTGCGGCATGGGGGGGGACGGGGTGGTCAAAATCGATTCAGCGGACCAGGCCCGGGCCTGTGTGGAAACCCTCCTGGACCCGGGAAAGGGGTTGGTGGTGCAGCCTTTTTTTTCACCGGCAGGGCGGGTGGATGCCCGACTTCTTGTGATAGGCGGTCAGGTAACCGGAGCCATGAAGCTGTTGCCGGCAGCCGGGGATTTCAGAACCAACATTCATCAGAACAGCCGTGCCACAGCCTTTGATCCGCCCGCGGCATGGGCGGATATGGCGGTGGCGGCTGCAAAGGCGTGCTGTCTGGAAATCGCGGGGATCGATATGGTGGTGCAAGACAAGGGACCTCCTTGTGTACTGGAAGTGAACTACTCTCCGGGCTTCAGGGGCCTGGAAGCCGCAACCGGCATTGATATTGCGGTAAAAATCATTGCGTATGCCGCCGGTGCTGCCGGCCTGAAATCAGCCCCCGGCCTCCGGCAGTCATGACCCGTAAAGATGCGGCAGGGGCAACACGGGATTCACAGAAACGGGAACAAGGCCAGATATCATGAAAATCACGCACATACACATGACCCGGGATGCCGGTTTTGCAGTGGCAAGGGCCCGGATTTCCTTTGAGGACAGTGACCGTCCAGACCAGTCGGTTTTCATTAAAACGCCGGCAGATCATGCCCAGGCGTTTGATGCCAGTCCGGATGCATTTCTGGTGGGCTGCCTGTTGCCGGCAATGCATCTGGGAGAAAAACGCATCGTTGTGGATGGCCCGGTCTGCCCGTTTCTCATGGAAGGGCTGACGGTGGCCATGCATATTCTGGCTCACTGGACCCAGGGCCGGTATAACCCCATCCCCATTGAGGCGGCAGCGGGGGGAACCGCGGCTGTGAAAAATCCCGGCAGGGCCGGCATGGTGATGTCCGGGGGCATGGATTCTCTGGCGGCCCTGCGACGGAACCGGCTGCACTATCCGGACACCCATCCGGCATATGTCCGGGACAGTTTTTTCCTTCACGGATTTGATATCGGCGGTGTTGTGGAACGGGGGGCCAAGCTGGATGTGTTTGACCGGGCCATGACTGCCATTTCAAAGATTACCCAGGATGCCGGCACCACCCTGGTCCCGGTGTATACCAATCTGCGCCATTTGTGCGATGAGCGGGATCTGTGGCTGAACAGCTTTTTCGGGGCGGTTCTGGCAGCCATGGCCCATTGTTTTGCCCGCCGTGTCAACCTGATGTTCATCGCCTCTTCCTATGATATTCCCCACCTGCATCCCTGCGGCTCCCACCCGTTGCTGGATCCGGAATATTCCAGCTATGCCGTGAGAATCCGCCACAGAGATTATGAAATGTCGCGTCTTGAAAAGATTAAAATCGTGTCCCAGTGGGATACGGCATTTCAGAACTTCCGGGTCTGCCTGGCCAATGTGCCGGACCGGCTCAATTGCGGCAGATGTGAAAAATGCGTGCGCACCATGACCGAACTCACGGCACTGGGCCTGCTGCACAAGACCCGGGCCTTTGCATCTGATGAAATCACCCCGGCGGATATTTCACAATTTGATATCACCATCCGGGTCAGGCCGCCCTTTTACCGGCCCCTGATTCCGTTGCTCAGAAAACAGGGCAGGGGCGACCTGGCAAACACCATTGAGTCGCTTTTGCGCAGCTCCGGTGAGTGAAACTCAGCAGTTTTTTTCCTGGACCAGGGAATGCAGGTGGCGGATGCGCTGACTGAGAACGGACCAGATCTGCAGGGCGATCCGTGGAAACTCCATCACGGTTTCCTTGAATTCCTGCTTGTGGAGGATCAGAAACCGGCAGGGAGACAGGGTCCGGATGGTGGCGGATCTGGGGGCATCATCGATGAGGGACATTTCACCGAAAGCAGCCCCGGAGGCCATTTGATCAATGGTTTCCCCATCGCCGTTCTCTTTTTCCATGATCACCGCCACCTTGCCCTCAATGATCAGAAACACGGTATCACCGATATCGTTTTGTTTGATGACAATCTGGTCTTGTGCATATTCCATCTCTTCGGTCACCGAGGCAATGGCGGCCAGTTCAGCGGCGCTCAATCCTGAAAATATCTTGATTTCCTTTAAAAGAAGTATTTTTTCCCCCAGAGAGAGTTTTGCAGGCACATCCGTGTCCGACGATTTTTTTGTTTTTTTCCAGAACATGCGGCACTCCTTTAAAATAATCGGGTTGTCGGATCGGTTGAGGGCGTCAAGCTGGGCCGGTGACGGGTGGAGGTCCGGGATCTCCCTGATCAGGCCTATGGCCATGATGACGTCCACCCAGTCGGCTGACGAAAGCAGTTCAGATATCACCTGTGTTCCCTCCGGGTCAAACCGGGGGATTCTGACCCGTTTCCGACCTTCGGCCAGTGTGGCGGCAGCATTGGGGCTTTCCAGAAGCGGGAGCATTGTGTTGAAGGTCTTTCTGTCCAGCACGTTGTTGAGCAGTTCAATGGCATTGGACCGCTGCCGGACGTCTGGGGAGAAAATGCCCTGCCATGCGGTTTTCATCCGTCCGGTCCGGTCATGGATGGCCAGGACCCGGATGATGTTTTCAAGAATCAGGTCTTTTTTCTCGGTCAGATGGGTCCTGGCCAGGTTCTGCATCGGTCCCTGGGGCAGGTTTTCCAGGGATGCCGCCATGGCCAGGCAGGCATAGGATTTTTCAAGATTTTTTTGGGCAGACATCAGCACATCGAACTCTTTGATGTCTAAGGTGTCCAAGAGTTCAAAAAGGCCCCTGCGTATCCGGGAGGAGGGAAGCCCTAAAGATGCCACCAGCATCCGGTGGTTCTGGTATGAAGCGGTCTGGATCTTTTCCTTGGCAAATTCATGGATCGCCTCTGACGGGTCTGCCAGCAGCAGAATCACTTTTTGCAGGGTGTCATCGTCACTGACAGACAGGGCATCCAATGCAGCCATGCGGACCGCTTTGTCCGGATGATCCAGAAACTTGACTGCCACCGCATGGGTTTCGTCTGCGTGAAGCCGGGACAGCGCGATGATGATATCGGGAATGACAGGATCCATATCCGGTGCGTCAAGCATCTTTAGCATCTGGGGAATAAATTGTCTGTCCCGGCTCAATCCGGCGCAGATAATACCGGACTGACGGTATGTGGTATCGGTTTCAGTCAGCCACTGGGTCATGCGTTTTTCAATGACATCTGGCTGATCTGCAAAGAGACAGGCCCCGGCAAATCCCCGGATTACCGGGTGCGAACTCTTGATAAAATCAAAGATTTTCGGATTGTCCCCCACACCGATTCTGTGGCGGCAGATGAGCTTGAGAATGGCAATGGTGGTTTCGGGCCGTTCTGGAGAAAGCAGCAAGAGCAGTTCCGGGACCGCCTGGGGCTCTGATTCTGTGGTGAGCATCTTGATGAGGGCTACCTGGGTGGCTTCATCCTGGTCATTGAGGTTTTTGAGGATCAGCTGATCCAGCCGGGTGGCGGAAAAATTTTTCAGCAGGCCGGCATACCACAGGGCATCTTTGCCCCGGGCCGCCAGAAAAGAGTTCTCCAGGTCCGAGAGGGTCTTTTCCTGGTTGAAAATCTGGCTCAGTTCTTTCTGGTCCATGCTCTTGATGTCCAGCATGTTCTTGGAAATCAGATCCCGCAGAATCCTGGAGTAGTTGGCCTTGAGGACAAACGGGGCCGCGATCCAGGCGATCATGAACGGCAGGGCCACCAGGGTCAGATACCGGGGATGGAACAGCGGCGTTGAGAGCAGAATCAGGGTGGAACCGGTAAACAATGCGATTCTGACCACGGTTCCCCGTATGAAAGGCCGGATCATGTTCCGGTAGGATTCCGGGAACAGGCCGATGAGGATCCCGTTGGCCGGCATATTGATGGTGGTGCGGATGATGGTGGTGGACATCCGGGCATACATGGCTGAAAATACGTCAAACCGGAGCAGAAAAGCAAAAAACGCCAGCATGTAGTTGAAGGGGTGGAACATGAGGGCCACCGGCAGCCCCCATCTGCCGTATATCCGGCCGACAAACAGGAGAATGAACAGACTGACGATATTCAATGCGCCTCTGAAATACCCGAAAAACTGGATCATGGCCGTTTCAGAGGCGAACTGTTCATTGACGGCATAATTGAACTGATAGTTCATGATGGGGATGACCACATTGGGCATGAATGTCAGCACCAGAACGATTTTCACCAGGATCGAATCTTTAACCAGGGGATAGACCCGTTTTATCTCTTCCATCATGGGCGGTTTTTTTGGGGCGGATCCCCCTGTTTTTTCAGTGTATATCAGGGCACCGTAGCTCCGTCCCATGGCCTGTATCATTGCGGCCCCCACAATGGTGGTGATCAGATACAGGTAGAGCAGGTTGTCCAGGCTGAAGAGCCTGGCAAAATAGGGGGTACCGAAACTGCCCAGGATAAGCCCGATGACACCCCCTGCGGTGAGCAGCGGAAACAGCCGTTTGGATTGACGCATGTTGAACAGGTCATTGCACATGTTCCAGAACAGCATGGCCTGAAACAGTTCAAACTGGCTTTTGAGCATGAACAGCAGCGGGTAGAGCAGGTCTATGCCCAGGGGAATCAGCAGACGGATGGCCGTGACAATCGCACCGGAGAAGATAAAAATATAAAACAGGAGCCTGGCGCCTGATGTCCTGCTCAGAAAAACGGCCAGAAAACCGGTGATAAAGAAGGTGGCCACGGCATTGAGCATGTTGACCAGGGGCAGAAACTCCACCCCGTAACGTTTCAGAAAGGCGGTCTCCGCATAATTGTTCAAGATGATGCCTGAACTGCGGATGATAAA
>DATHSR010000207.1:0-3421 GCA_035464035.1 Desulfotignum sp.
CTGATCGCCTTGGGGTACACCATGGTATACGGCATCATCCAGCTGATCAACTTTGCCCATGGTGAAATCTACATGATCGGGGCCATGACCTCTTTGATCGTTGCCAGCGTCCTGGGGTTATGGGTCTGGAACACCGCGGTGATTGTCATTCTGGCGATTGTTTTCGCCATTGTCTATTCTTGTGCCTATGGGTTCACCGTTGAAAAGATCGCCTACAAACCCCTGCGAAATGCACCCCGGCTGTCCGCCCTGATTTCCGCCATCGGCATGAGCCTGTTTCTTCAAAACTATGTGATGCTGGCCCAGACACCCGATTTTCTGCCCTATCCAAGCCTGATCCCTGATTTTCATTTCTGGGAGCCCTATGCCCACATCATCACCTCGGTGGAAGTGACCATCATCATCACCACGGTCATCGTCATGATCCTGCTGGGGTGCCTGATCAAATTCACCCGTATCGGCAAAGCCATGCGGGCCACAGCCCAGGATAAGGTCATGGCGGCCCTGCTGGGCATCAACGTCAACAAGGTGATCTCCGCCACCTTTGTGGTGGGATCTGCCACGGCCGCCATCGGGGGGGTTCTGGTGGCCTGCCATGTGGGACAGATCAATTTCTACATCGGATTCATGGCCGGACTCAAGGCCTTTATCGCAGCGGTCCTTGGCGGTATCGGCTCCATTCCGGGAGCAGTGCTGGGATCTTTGGTTCTGGGAATTTCCGAAAGTTTTTTCACCGGCTATTTCTGGAGCGAATATGAAGATGTGTTCGCCTTTTCCATTCTGGTGCTGATACTGATTTTCCGGCCTTCGGGTATTCTGGGCAGACATGATGCCCAGAAAGTATAATTTGGATTCAGGTGAGAACTTATGACATTTAAAGAACAAATCAAACAGTCTGTTATCATTGCCATCTGGTTCATGCTGCTGACCTTTCCCATCATGGTCATCAAGGTCAACACCATCCGGCATACCATTGAGTTCAGATGGGCCAACCTGATCTGGGTGGGGATCGCCACCTTTTTCGCTTCCATTGTGTGGAACTATTTTCTGAGGCGCAATGAGGCCCGGAAGAAGACTGAAATTGATGACGACATCCCGCTGATTCACAAGCTGCTCCAGAACGATCGGTTCCGCCGCCCTTTTCTGGGGCTGCTGGCCGCTTTTTTCATCGCCTATCCCTTTATTTTTCCCATGTACCATACGTCGATCATGATTTCGGCCCTGGTTTACGTCATGCTGGGGCTGGGCCTCAACATCGTGGTGGGGCTGGCCGGCCTGCTGGACCTGGGATATGTGGCATTCTATGCGGTGGGTGCCTATGCCTACGCACTCTTGAACCTGCATTTCGGGCTCAGTTTCTGGATGGTGCTGCCCATGGCGGCGCTGCTGGGAACCCTTTTCGGCGTGCTGCTGGGATATCCGGTACTGCGGCTTCGAGGAGACTATCTGGCCATCGTGACCCTGGGATTCGGGGAGATCATCCGGATCATCCTGGAAAACTGGAATGAGTTTTCCAATGGTCCCAGAGGCATTCCCAACATTCCGGCACCCACCTTTTTCGGGCACCAGTTCGGCCAGCAGGACAGTATGATCTATATTTATTTTATTGTCATCGCCCTGGTGATCATGACCATTTTCTTTGTCCACCGTCTGGAGAACTCCCGGATCGGCCGGGCCTGGATTGCCCTGCGGGATGATGAAATCGCCTGCCAGGCCATGGGCATCGACAAGTTTAAAACCAAGCTCAGTGCCTTTGCCCTGGGAGCCACCTGGGCGGCCATGGGCGGGGTGGTGTTTGCCGCAAAAACCTCTTTTATCAACCCCATGTCCTTTACCATCTGGGAATCCATCATCATTTTATGCGTTGTGGTCATCGGCGGCATGGGGTCTGCCATCGGGGTCATTGCCGGCGCCCTGGTGCTGATCCTGCTGCCCGAATATCTGCGGGCGGTTGCGGAGTACCGGATGCTGGTGTTCGGAGCACTTCAGGTCATTGTCATGGTATTCAAACCGGACGGGCTGATCAAAAGTGTCCGCAAGGTATATACATTCAAAACATCACAGGAACCCCAGGAAAAACTGATCCATGGAACCCGTACTTAACGTTAAAAATCTGACCATGAACTTTGGCGGGCTCAAGGCCCTGGATGATGTGAACATCGCCATTGAAAAAGGCCAGATCGCGGCACTCATCGGTCCCAACGGGGCCGGAAAAACCACGTTTTTCAACTGCATCACCGGCATCTACGACCCCACCCGGGGAGATGTTCAGATCACCCCGCCCGGAAAATCCACCCAGAGCCTGCGCAAACTCAAACCCAATTACGTCACGGAACGGGGAATCGCCAGGACCTTTCAAAACATCCGGTTGTTCCACGGCATGACCGTGCTGGAAAATGTCATGATCGGCCGTCACTGCCGGCTGCATTCAGGGATTCTCCGTGCCATGCTCCGGCCGGGCAGCCAGCGGCAGGAGGAAAAACAGGTGGTGGAAGACAGTTACGTGATCCTGGAAAAAATCGGTCTTGAAAAATATGTGAACGAAATGGCCGTCAACCTGCCCTATGGCGCCCAGCGGCGCCTGGAAATCGCCCGGGCCCTGGCCACGGAGCCGTTTTTACTGCTGCTGGATGAACCGGCCGCCGGCATGAATCCCCAGGAAACCAAAGAACTGGATGACCTGATCCTCTGGCTCAGGGACAATGAAGATCTGACCATTCTGCTCATCGAGCATGACATGAAGCTGGTCATGAGCCTTTCCGACCGGATTCATGTGGTGGATTACGGGAAGAAAATCGCCGAAGGTTCCCCCAAAGAGATCAAAGCCAACCCTGACGTCATCAAAGCCTATCTGGGAGAAGACTCCGCCGATGCTTAAACTCAGCAATATCCATACCTATTATGGGAACATCCACGCTCTCAAGGGCATCGACATTGAAGTGGAAGAAGGGGAAATCATTGCCCTGATCGGTGCCAACGGGGCCGGCAAATCCACCACCCTGATGACCGCATCCGGGATTGTGCCTGCAAAGAAAGGCATTGTCGAACTCAACGGAGAAGACATCACCTATCTGCCGCCCGATGAAATTGTCAAAAAAGGGATCTGCCAGGTGCCGGAAGGCCGCCGCATATTTCCTTACCTTACCGTGACCGAGAATCTGGACATGGGGGCGTTTCTGCGAAAAGACAAGGAAAAGATCAAACAGGATCTGGAATATGTATACGAACTGTTCCCTATCCTGGCCAACCGCAGAAACCAGGCTGGCGGGACCCTAAGCGGATGTGAACAGCAGCTGCTGGCCAGATCCCGGCCACTCATGTCCCGGCCCAAGGTGCTGCTGCTGGATGAACCGTCCCTGGGCCTGGCACCCATCGTGGTCAAGCAGATTTTCGCCATCATTGAAAAAATCAACCGGGAAAG
>DATHSR010000208.1:0-3088 GCA_035464035.1 Desulfotignum sp.
GCTCACGGCCACCAGAAACACATGCCGGTCCTCGGAATCCTTTCCCCGGTTTTCCCAGGAAATCCGTAATTCCTGTTCAGGAATGTCATAATTGGCGGCGATCCGCCACAGCAGCATCCGGTCGATATCCGAAACGTCTTCCGGCAGATCCGTGATTCTCTGGATTAATACCTTGACACAGGCATCGGGCAGGGCCACGTGAATTTTTTTGGAACGGGTTCTGGGGCAGGCTTTTTTCAGACATGCCGAAAGTGCGTCAACGTCTTTCACATTCAGCTGTTTGAAGCCGGGAATCAGGGTATTTTCCGGAATTTTTAAGGTCTCCAGGTGCTGAATAAACACCCCTTCCGCTTTTCCAACCACAGCTGCGGCCCGGATTCTGTCTTCGGACATCTCGATGCCGGCACTGATTTTTTCCCTGAAGGCAAAGCCCATCACGTTCCTTCCTGGTTGATGATGGTGACCCGGTTGGCCTCTTCCAGTGTGGTGACCCCGTTGATCACTTCGTGAATTGCGGCATCCCGCAGAAATGTGACACCCTTTTCCTGGGCGTATTTCTGTAACACGGATCCGGATGTCTGTTTGATCAGCATTTCCCGTATGGTGTCGTCCAGTTCAACATGTTCGATAATGGCTTTCCTGCCATGATATCCTGTTCCCTTGCAATTTTCACACCCATTCGTTCCATAAAATATGGAATCCTTGAATTTTTCCGGGTCAAGCCCGTATTCCAAAAGGGCTTCCGGTGTTTCTTTTTTCTTGACCTTGCAGTCGCAGAGCACCCGGACCAGACGCTGGGCCACAATGCAGTTGATGGCGGTCACCAGGTTGTTCGGGTTGATCCCCATGTGGATGAACCGGTTGATCACCTCAAAGGAGGAGTTGGCATGAACCGTGGCAAACAGCAGATGACCGGTCAAAGCGGACTGCAGTGCGATCTGTGCGGTTTCCGGATCCCGGATCTCCCCCACCAGAATTTTGTCAGGATCATGACGCAGAATGGAACGCAGCCCCCGGGAAAATGTCAGCCCTTTTTTTTCGTTCACCGGGATCTGGGTGATCCCTTCCAGCTGATACTCCACCGGATCTTCAATGGTGATGATTTTGGTATCCCTCGTATTGGTTTCAGATAAGGCCCGGTAAAGGGTGGTGGTTTTACCGCTGCCCGTTGGGCCGGTTATCAGAAACATGCCGTAGGGCGCCCGAATCTGCCGGCGGAGCCGGACCAACTCCCCGGGGTCCAGGCCCATTTCGTCCAGGCTCAGGTCTCCTTTGCGCGGAGCCATCCGGTTCTGGTCCAGGATCCGGATCACCGCATCCTCCCCGAATATGGTGGGCAGCACGGAGATCCGGAAATCGATGTACCGGCCCTTGATCCGCAGTTTAAACCGGCCGTCCTGGGGAATGCGCTTTTCTGAGATGTCCAGTTCCGACATCACCTTGAGCCGGGAGATCACCGGATTCATGTGGCTCATGTCCAACGGGTCGGTGATCTGATGCAGCATGCCGTCGATACGGTACCGGATGATCAGACCGTCGGCCGACCCTTCCAGATGGATGTCACTGGCATTCTTGTTGATGGCGTCCAGAATGGTGGAATCCACCAGCTTCACGACCGGGCTTTCCTGAGCATCCACTTTCTCGGTGGAGATCTCGTAATCGCCCTTGTCCGATTCCTTGACAACGGCCAGACGCATCTCTTCGGACACATCGATCAGGTCCCTGGATGCATCCAGCTTTGTTATGAACCGGTTCAGTTTTTTGGCACTGACCAGCACAAATGAAACCGTATCCGGCAGAAGGATGTCCATATGATCCACCACCCGGAAAAAATCAATGGGGTCGGCCACTGCCAGCACCAGGTGGTCGCCCCGGCGCTGAAACGGAACGACCTTGTTCCGAATGATAAAATCCACATCCAGCAGGCTCAACTCATCCGGGCTGCCCATCTCCTCGAACCGGGCGTAATCGCATCCGTGCTGGGCCGCGATCAACTGTGCCAGCTGTTCATCATCGATCAGTCCCTCGCCGATGAACAACTGTCCGAGCATGCGGCCGGATATGTTTTTCTGGGCCACGATATGGGCTTTCTGTCCCTCGGTAAGAAACCCGAGTTCCACGGCCAGGTCCCCGATACGTTTTTTCTTTCTCAGCTTGAGCATGGACACGGTCATCCTATTGTTCCAGCCATCTGAAAGATGGGCATGTATATGGCCAGCATGATGAATCCGATGACAAATCCCATGACCACCATGAGGGCGGGTTCGATGGTGGAGGTGATCATGGCCAGGGTGTTGGCCACCTCTTTTTCATAAAATCGGGACAGATCGGACAGGACCTTTTCCAGGCGGCCGCCGCCTTCCCCGGCCCGGATCATGCGCAGAGCCATATCCGGGAACACCTGCACCGCCTGCAGGGATTGGGCGAAACTCTCCCCATCCTCCACCCGGCGGATGGCCTGTTCGATGCCCGCATGGATCCGGCGGTTCTGAATCAGGCCGTTGGAAATTTGCAGCGCCTGGTTCAAAGGAGATCCCCCGGCCAGAACAGTGGACAAAGAGGAGGAAAACAGGGCCGTGGCATAGATCACGGACAGTTTGCCCACAAAAGGGAGTTTGAGGCGCCAGGTGTCAAAAATCAATCGTCCTCTGTCGGTTTTCAGAGAAAAGGAGACACCCAGAAAAAACAATATCAGACAGATGAGAATCACTTGGAACCAGGATCTGACAAAGTCGCTGATCTGCAGCAGCCATTGGGTGAAAACCGGCATTTCTGCGCCGGACACCACAAAGGTGCCGCTGATGGCAGGCACCACAAACAAAAGAAGAAAAGTCACCACCGCCAGGGAGCAGACCGTCAGAATGGCCGGATAAATGGCGGCGGACTTGATTTTTTCCCGGATGGCGTGGGACCGTTCCAGGTATTCCAGATATTTTTCAATGGCATCCGGGATGTTGCCGGCGGCTTCTCCGGAACGCAGCGTGGCAATATACAGGGGTGAGAAATACGGGACATGTTTTTCAAACGCATTGGAGACCGATTCTCCATCGGAAATGTCGTTTCTGATCTGCCGCAGCACCCGGGAAAA
>DATHSR010000209.1:0-5618 GCA_035464035.1 Desulfotignum sp.
ATTGCTCAGCCGGGATTGAACGGCCCCGGGGATATCCTGCGTCTGGGCCGGCCCACTCTTTTCTGGGGGGTCACGGCCGGGGCTGTGGACTCCATGGTGGCCAACTACACGGCGTTGAAAAAACGGCGGCAGAAAGATGACTACACCCCGGGCCATGTGAACGACCGGCGTCCGGACCGGGCGGTCATCGCCTATGCCAACCTGATCCGGCGGTTCTGCAAACCCGCGGCCCCCATTGTGATCGGCGGCATCGAAGCCAGCCTCCGTCGCATGGCCCATTATGATTTCTGGTCCAACAGTATCCGGCGGTCCATCCTTTTTGATGCACGGGCCGATGTGCTGGTGTCTGGCATGGGACATGCCACCATTGTCGATCTTGCCCGGGCATTCAGGCAGGGCCGATCCTTTGAAGATATCCCCGGGATTGCCTTTATCGCAAAAACACCTGCCGGTCTGGCACTGCCTTCCTTTGAAACCATTGCCAAAAACCGGCCGGCATATATCGAGGCGTTCACCTCTTTTTACCGCAACACAGACCCTGTCACCGGACAGCGGCTGTGCCAGGCCCACCAGGACCGCTACCTGGTACTCAACCCACCGGCACCCGTATCCACCACCGCGCAGATGGATGCGATCCATGACCTGGATTATGAATACGAAGTCCACCCCTTCTACCGGGCCCTGGGACCGGTGCGGGCCATGGACACCATCCGGTTTGCCATCCCCACCCATTACGGGTGTTACGGGGAATGCCGGTTCTGCGCCATCACGGTGCACCAGGGCAGAACCGTCCAGTGCCGGAGCACGGCATCCATTCTCCGGCAGGCCCGGCGGTTCACGGCCCATCCGGATTTCAAGGGAAATATCATGGATCTGGGGGGTCCCACCGCCAATATGTACGGGTATGAGTGCCCGAAAAAATTATCCCATGGGGCCTGCCCCGACAAAAGCTGTCTGTTCCCCAAAATCTGCACAACGTTACGTCCGGATCATTCCCAATATCTGGATCTGCTGAAAAAACTCACGGCCCTGCCCGGCATCAGAAAGGTGTTTGTCTCTTCCGGGATCCGGTATGACCTGATCCTGCGCGACAGAAAACACGGCAGGGCGTTTCTGGAAAAACTGGTGCAAGATCATGTGTCCGGCCAGCTGAAAGTGGCACCGGAACACAGCGAACCCCATGTCCTTGACCTCATGGGAAAACAGACCATAGATGATCTGCTGGCCTTCAAACATGCCTTTGACCGTCTGTCCGCCCAATGCGGCAAGCCCCAGTTTCTGACCTTTTACCTGATGGCAGCCCATCCCGGATGCTCCCAGGCGGACATGGTGGCTCTGAAACGGTTCACAAAAAACAAACTGAACAGCACCCCCGAGCAGGTCCAGATCTTTACCCCCACCCCGTCCACCTATTCCACCCTCATGTATTACACCGGCCAGAACCCCTTCACCGGCAAACCCATCTTTGTGGAAAAAAAACCCGTCAAAAAACAGCAGCAGAAAGACGCTGTCACGGCCCGACTCCCGAATACGTTGAAGCACTAAAAAAAAGTCAAGAACAGTCCCCATCCAACACCTATGACAAGGAGAAACAAATGAATACGAGAATAACCGAGTTGTTTGGCATCAAACATCCCATCATTCAAGGGGGGATGCACTATGTCGGGTTTGCCGAACTGGCTTCTGCCGTGTCCAGGGCCGGCGGTCTGGGCATCATTACGGGACTCACCCAGAAAACGCCCCGGGATCTGGATAGGGAAATAAAGCGATGCAAAGAGATGACGGACAAACCGTTCGGGGTGAACCTGACATTTCTGCCCACCGTGTCCTCGCCCGATTACCCGGGGTATATTCAAGCGATTATTGACAACGGGGTTACGATTGTTGAAACCGCCGGCAGAAACCCCGAGCCTTACCTGCCTGTGTTAAAGGATGCCGGTGTGAAGGTCATCCACAAATGCACATCTGTCCGGCATGCCGTCAAGGCGGAGAAAATCGGATGTGACGCGGTTTCCGTGGATGGTTTTGAATGCGGGGGCCACCCGGGCGAGGATGACATACCCAATATGGTGCTGCTGCCGCGCGCCGCCGAAGAGCTGACCATTCCGTTTGTGGCATCGGGCGGCATGGCTGATGCCAGAAGCCTTGTGGCATCCCTGGCTTTGGGAGCCGACGGGATCAACATGGGAACGCGTTTCATCGCAACAAAAGAAGCGCCGGTGCACGAAAATGTCAAGCAGGCGATTTTAAATGCCAAAGAGACCGATACGCGCCTGGTCATGCGTCCCTTAAGGAATACCGAACGGGTGCTCAACAATGCCGCGACCCGGAAACTGCTGGAAAAAGAGGCAGCGCTGGGCAGTAACCTGAAATTTGAAGATATCATCGAACAAGTGGTCGGGGTATACCCCAGGGTCATGCAGGAGGGGGACACGGATTCAGGCGTGTGGTCCTGCGGCATGGTGGCCGGCCTTGTCCATGACATCCCCACATGCAAGGAACTTCTGGACCGGATCATGGCAGATGCCAGACAGATCATTGAAAACCGCCTGAAAGCCATGTTGCGACAGTCACACCACGGCGCTTAAGACGGGGCCTCAACAATTGCCGCGGCCCCGGCGCGGAGGATAGACCCACCAGGCAATGGCCACCAACAGGCTGAACACGGTGTAGATGGTTGTGAACACCCAGTCTGGTGCCTGGTAGAAGATCAGCCACTGGACCCAGTGTTCGATGAAGCCGCGCTCATAGCTGCTGGCGCCGCTCTGTTGCCGCAGCCACGACTCAAGCGTGGTGAGAGAGCAGACCTGACCCGCCCAGGCCTGAAGAACGACAAGCGTAATCGTGGCCAGATGCGCCAGGCGGAACCAGGGCGAGTTGACCCAGGCCCACCGCACAAACCGGTTGCCGACAAGTGTGAGGATCAGGCCTCCCACTAAAAAGAGGATGACGCCGAGATGGACAACAAGGACTGCATCGGCAAGGAGGCGATATGGCACTTGGGTGGAAATTGGTTACTCTTCAGGAGGAGCGGTGTTCTCATTTTCCTCGACAGGCTTGTTTTGTTTCTCCAGCTTGCGCTGCATCTTTTCTTCTTTTTTCTTTTTCTTTGCCATCTCTTTCTGGCGCTTTTCATAGGAATAGTTTGGCTTGAACAAGATTAAATCCTCATTAATGTTTTGTGTTGCATGTAAAAAAAGACCGCAATTTACCCTGTGTTCGACAGTCATGGGGTCATTTTTTCAGAATTTTGTCAAAATGTCCAATAAAATTGGACCGGATACCGTTTCTGAGCACAAATCATCTCATATGGGCTTTTATAATGGGCCTGTCTGTATACCGCATAAAAAGGCGGGGTGCGGATTAGACGCGCGGTTCGAGCCAGGCTTCCACGTCTTTGAACATTGTGGAACGCTCCGGCTCATTGTGAATCTCATGATACAGCCCCTCATAGACTTTAAGGGTCTTGTCCCTGGAACCGGCCCTGTCGTAAAGCATCTGCGCCCCACCCGGGTCGACCAGTTTGTCCGCGCTTCCTTGAACGATAATCAAGGGCACCGTGATCTTGTCCGCGTCCTCACTGACACGCATCATGGCTTTCAGCATTTCCGCCGCCAACCGCGCAGGTGTTTTGCCGTGAAAGACCAGCGGGTCTTTGACATAGGCGTCAACCACTTCCGGGTCGCGTGAAATAGCGCTTGCATCCAGCGACAGCACACCGGCTCTCGGCGCGATCCAAGAGAAAATTTTGCCCATGAAACGGGTCACAGGTGAGATGCTGTCACTGACTTTGATTGCTGGTGCCGAGATGATGGCACCCTTGAAATCTGCCGGGTGGTCAAGGAGATGGCAACACGTGATCAGCCCGCCCATACTGTGGCCAAAGATGAAAACTGGTTTCCCCGGGTGCCAGTCTTTGACCATCTGGCAATAACGGGTCAGAGGATCGGTGAAATCGGAGAAACGATCGATGAATTCCCGCTTACCGTCCGACTTGCCATGGCCGGGGTGGTCCAGACCGTAAACGGCGTACCCCAGCGGCACATAATGGTTTATATGGTTCCCGTAGCGTCCGCAGTGTTCCCCCAGCCCGTGGACAAGAAGCAGAACCGCCGTCACGTCCCCATCCGGAAGCCACGCCTGATAATAGATGCGGGTGTTGCCCACGCCCTTGAAATTGCCGTCAATATGTTTCATGGAATTTACTTTTCCAAAACCGTGTTGGAGAAACAAAAGTTAGTCAGTGATTTTTAAATTCGAAAGTTAAGTAACTTCATATTTCAAAAATCCGGTTTTCAGTCAGGGTCAGAAATCGGGCACCCGTGTCTGTCACATGGACGACACTTTCGATGCCGGCGGCAAACCGGTCCTTGAAAATAAACTTGGGCTCCACGGCAAACACCATTCCGGGCATCAGCAGGGTCTGACGCCCCCGGGCCAGAACCGGATCCTCCACCAGCTCCAGACCGATGCCATGGCCGATGAACCGGGACTTGAGCCCCGGCAGTCCCAGAAACGCCGATCCCAGACCCAGTTTCCGGGCCTGGTCCACGGCGGCAGTGAATACCTGATCCACCGGGGTTCCGGGAACCATTTTTTCCTTGACATGGTACAAAATATCGATGGCGGCCTGTCCGGCCTGTTCCGCTTCAGGCGGCAGTTTGCCCATCACCAGCATCCGGGTTTCATCCATGTGGTATCCGTTGACCATGGTGCCAAGGTCCATGAGAACGGGTTCGTTTTCCCGGATCAGTTTGTGCCCTGCCCCGTAAGGATAGGCACTGCAGGTGCCGGTGCCGCTGATCGGGCAGTCCAGTGCCCCGCCCTGGCCGCCGGAATGCCCGCTCATCAGGTGGTGGGAAAACCCTTCGGCCCGGTAATGCCGCACCAGAAGCTTGCCGGAATGGCCGTTGGCCCGGGCAAAGGCTTCCACCCGGCCGCAGAAGGCCATCTCCGATTCTCCGGGAACCATGTTTTTACAGATGAATTCAAACGTTTTCCTTGACAGCCCGGCCACCGCCTCCATCTGGTGTATCTCCCAGCCGGACTTGATCATGCGGCAACCAATGATCAACGGTGTCGCATCGGCAAAAACCGCCGGCGCAAACAGGGTCTGTAGAAACTGGAAGTCCCGGACGGGCACCACATCAAATGCCAGGCCCAGGGACCGGGGCAAGGAGGTGTGCACCGCCTCGATGTACTCCGGTATCCGGGTGATGGACGTGACAGGCACCACTTTCTTGATCCCGGTTTCAGCCAGTGCCCGGGGAAGATACCGCTTGACGAACAGCAGCGGTTCTTTTTCCACCGGCACATACAGGTAGGCATCCTGGGCCATACCTGAAAAATAATAGATATCGGGTTTGTGCGTCAGAAACACCCCGCCCATGCCGGCGTGTTCCATCCGGGTTTTCAGGGCCTGGATCCTGTTTGAAATTTCCCCGGCCGGGGTCTTATGAAAAAAGGTTTCCATCAAGACCCGGACCCATGGCGTTGAAAAATTTCCGACAGATCGACCCGGCAATACGCGTCGTCAAAAGATTCACCCGTTCCTTCAATTTTTTTCTTTGCCCATCCCACTATAAAAAGACCTGTTTTTCGCCTGCTGCCGATTTCCA
>DATHSR010000210.1:0-1502 GCA_035464035.1 Desulfotignum sp.
GTGACCGGTGAACAGGCCATCAAGACCGCGAAAAATTCACAGCTGGACCTGATCGTCCTGGATCTGATGCTGCCGGGTATTGACGGCCTGGAGGTGACAAGGTACCTGAAAAACAGTGATCTTACAAAAGACATTCCCATAGTCATGGTCACGGCCAAGGGGGAGGAATCCGATATTGTCACGGGTCTGGAGCTCGGGGCCAATGACTATATTTCCAAGCCCTTCAGCCCCCGGGAGCTGCAGGCCAGAATCCGGGCGATTCTCCGACGAAGGAGAAAATCCGGTTCCCCGGAAGATGGGCCCGCCGGCATCCGCCAGGTGGGGGACATGGTCATTGACCGGGCCCGGCATGTGGTGACCATCCAGGGGGAACCGGTGGACCTGACCCTGTCCGAATTCGAACTGCTCAGTTTTCTGGCGGAAAAAAAAGGCTGGGTATTTACCAGGGGCCAGATCATGGATGCCATCCACGGGGAAAACTATGCCGTGACCGAACGCAGTGTGGATGTGATTATCGTGGGGCTGCGAAAAAAATTGAAAACCCATGCCGCCTGTATCGAAACCGTCAGGGGCGTCGGATACCGGTTTAAAGAGTGATCATGAAAAAAAAGAAACTGATCTGGCAGATATTTCCCCTTTTTCTGGTGATCATTGTCGTGTCGCTGTCTCTGGAAGCCTGGTACTTTACCCGGCATTCCAGACAGTTTTTCCTGGAGAACACCGAAAAAGAACTCACCGTCCGGGCCCGGCTCATTCAGCTCAAGGCAGCGGACATCCTGTCCCGGGAAGAGACCCGGAACCAGAACATGAACGATTTGTGCAAGGAACTGGGGGATTCCATTCAGACACGGGTGACCATTATCCTGCCGTCGGGCGAGGTGATCGGGGACTCATTTGCCCGCACCAGAACCATGGAAAATCACTTGAGCCGGCCGGAAATCCAGGCGGCCATCTCCGGGGAAAAAGGGGTGGCCATCCGGTACAGCAGCACCCTGGACCAGAACATGATGTACATCGCTTTGCCGCTGGCAGGGCCTGACGGCATCATGGCGGTGATCCGGACCGCCTTGTCCGTTTCCGCCATCGATAAAAATATCCAGGACACCCGGAACAAGGTGATCGTGTTTCTGATTTTTACGGTGATCGCCGCAGCCGGGGTTTCCTGGTATGTGACCCGGCGGATCATTCATCCCCTGGAGGAGATTAAAAAAGGGGCCCGGGCCTTTGCCGGAGGCGATTTAAGTAACCGCCTGACCGTGCCGGACACCGAAGAGCTGTCGGAACTGGCCCGGTCATTGAACCAGATGGCCCGGAACCTGGACAGCCAGATTCAGGAATCTTTGAACCGGCAGCGGGAGCTTGAAGCAGTGCATGCCAGCATGCAGGAAGGGGTGATCGCCATTGACAATGAAGAACGGATCATCACCATCAACGCGGCCGCAGCAAAAATATTCAATTTCTCTCCGGCCAGCCTGAAAGGCAGAAACATCCTGGAAGTGGCC
>DATHSR010000211.1:0-2513 GCA_035464035.1 Desulfotignum sp.
CTCTTCGGCGGTAAACGGCAGAATCGGTGCCATGATCTTTACCAGGGCATCCAGTATCACCGCCATGACCGTCTGGGCGTCACGTCTGCCGGGGCTTTCAGGCGGCGAAGTATACAGCCGGTCCTTGATAATATCCAGGTAAAACGCAGACAGGTCCACCACGCAGAAATTGTGCAGGGCGTGATAGATGGTATGAAATTCGTAACTGTCATAGGATGCAACCGATTTTTGGGTCACCTTAAACAGCCGGTGCAGAATGAACCGGTCCAGTTCGCCCATGCCTGAAATGGGTCTGGCATCGGTTTTCATATCAAAATCTGTGAAGTTGCCCAGCATGAACCGGCACGTATTACGAATCCTGCGATAGGCATCGGACAACTGGCGGATGATGTTGTCGGAGATGCTCACATCCCCCCGGTAATCCGCCGAAGCCGCCCACAGGCGGAGCACATCGGCACCATACTGTTTGATCACCGTATCCGGGGCCACCACATTACCCACGGATTTGGACATCTTGTGCCCGGCCTCATCCACCACAAACCCATGGGTAAGCACGGCCTTATAGGGAGCCTTGCCGGTCCGGCCCACGGCCGTGAGCAGCGAAGAGTGAAACCATCCCCTGTGCTGGTCCGATCCTTCCAGGTACAGGTCCGCCGGCCGACGGAGACCTGGAAATTCCGTCAAAACGGCCGCATGGCTGACCCCCGAGTCAAACCACACATCCAGGATGTTATGGTCCTTGGTGAAAGCGGTACCCCCGCATTTTTCACACACCGCATCATCGGGCATGAGATCCACCGCTTCTTTTTCAAACCAGATGTCTGAGGAATACCTTGAAAACAGTTGATGGATTTTGTCCACGGATGCCCGGGTCACGTAGATCTCCTTGCAGCCGCTGCAATGGAAAACCGGAATGGGCACCCCCCAGGACCGCTGGCGGGACAGGCACCAGTCCGGCCTGTTTTCGATCATGGCATAGATTCTTTCCTTTCCCCAGGCAGGGATCCACTGGACGGTGTTGATCTGTTCCAGGGTTTTTTCCCGCAGCCCCAGCTTGTCCATGGAGATAAACCACTGGGGTGTGGCCCGATAGATCACCGGGTTTTTGCACCGCCAGCAGTGGGGATAGGAATGGGACAGGTGTTCGTTCTTCAGCAGCGCGCCTTTTTCTGCCAGCACCGCATTGATCTGCTTGTTGGCCTTGAAAATAAATTCCCCGGCAAACAGGGGCACATTTGAAGAAAAAACCCCATTGTCTTCCACCGGTGAATAGCAGTCCAGGCCGTATTTTTTTCCCACTTCGGCATCATCAGCCCCGTGCCCGGGCGCAGTATGTACACACCCGGTGCCGGCTTCAAGCGTGACATGCTCCCCTAAGATGATCAAAGAATCGGTGCCGTAAATGGGATGCAGACATTTTTTGTATTCCAGATCTCCGGGACTGAGTTCTGCCGCCAGCAAATAGTTTTCTATGCCCAGCAAGTGCATCACCTTTTCAACTCTATTCCTGGCCACAATCAAGACCCCGTGTGCGTCTGTCTTAACGGCGGCATAGACAAATTCCGGATGAATGCACACCCCCAAATTGGCAGGAATGGTCCAGGGGGTGGTGGTCCAGATCACCATAAAAACCGGTGTGTCCCCCAGGTCCGGGATCAACGGGGACAGGTCATCTTTGAGGGGGAATTTTACATAAATTGAAGGGGAGGTGTGGTCATGGTACTCGATTTCCGCTTCCGCCAGAGCGGTCTGGCAGGAGCAGCACCAGTAGATGGGTTTTTTGCCCAGAAACATATCTCCGGCCAGGGCGAATTCGCCGCATTCCCTGGCAATTGTAGCCTCATACGCCGGATTCATGGTCAGATACGGGTCGTTCCACTGGCCGGACACGCCGAACCGCATGAACTCATCTCTCTGGATATCCACAAACCTGGCGGCATAGGACCGGCATGCCTGCCGGATCTGTACCGGGGTCATGGTTTTTTTCTTGGATCCCAGCTGTTTGTCCACATTGTGCTCAATGGGAAGACCGTGGCAGTCCCAGCCCGGGACATAGGGCGCATTGAATCCGGCCATCTGCCGGGATCTGACAATAATGTCCTTTAAAATCTTGTTGATGGCATGGCCCATATGCAAATGACCATTGGCATAGGGAGGACCGTCATGGAGTATGAACAGGGGTCGGTCTTTGGATTGTTCCCGCAATTTGTCATAAACTTTATTTTCTTTCCATTTTTTGAGCTGTTCCGGTTCCCGCTGGGGAAGATTGGCCTTCATGGCAAACTGGGTTGAAGGCAGGTTCAGTGTTTTTTTAAAATCCATTCGCCCTCCGAATATGCGCATCAGTCATCAAACTCATTAATATCAAACTCATCTTTCTATTTCGAAACTCCTGAAAAGTCAAGAAACATATCAAAATCGCGCAAATACGCACTTGTAGGAATTTTTGCCGGTGCATTCACCGGCAAAAGACAGGGACACCCCCTTTTTGATCCAGAGAATCAAAAAGGGGG
>DATHSR010000212.1:0-3168 GCA_035464035.1 Desulfotignum sp.
GGGGGATTATTTCTTACGCCATAAACTGATCATCACCTTTTCCCCCAAACAGGAAATCTGACATGGAAGATATCATTGTTTCAACCCTTCAGCGCACCCTGGTGGCCGGCACGCCCCTGCTTTTAGCCACCACCGGAGAGATCATCTGTGAACGGAGCGGCATCCTCAACCTGGGGGTGGAAGGGGTTATGGCCCTGGGGGCGGTGACCGCCTTCATCGTCACCCTGACCACTGGATCCCCCTGGCTGGGGGTTCTGGCGGCACTGGCTGCGGGCATGGTTATTTCAATCATCCATGCAGTGGCCTCGGTGAGCCTCCAGGCCAACCAGGTGGTGTCTGGCCTGGCACTGACCATGCTGGGCCTGGGCCTGTCCGGCATGATGGGAAAGCCCTATGTGGGAAAACCATTGACCATTAAAATGGAAGATATCACCATCCCGTTCCTGTCGGATATCCCTTACATCGGCAAGGCCGTGTTCACCCAGAGCCCGTTTTTTTTCCTGGCCATCTTTCTGGCTTTAGGGGCCTGGTTTCTGCTGGAAAGAACCCGGCTGGGCATCCAGATCCGGTCCACCGGCGAAAACCCCAGGGCCACCGAAACCCAGGGAGTGAACGTCTTTCTGATCCGGTATCTGTCAGTGATCATCGGCGGCGGATTTTCCGCCCTGGCCGGGGCCCATCTGTCCATCTCCTATTCCAAGTCCTGGATCGAAGGCATGGTTGCCGGCCGGGGCTGGATTGCCATTGCCCTGACCATTTTTGCCCTGTGGAACCCGGGCCGGGCCATCTGGGCCGCTTTTCTGTTCGGCGGCATCTTCGTGGCCCAGTATCTGATGCAGCCGCTGGGGATATCGCCCAATTTTCTGGCCATGCTGCCCTATATCGCCACGCTGCTGATCCTTCTGCTCATCAGCCTGAAAGACCCCAGGAAACTCAATGCCCCGGCCATGCTGGCCACCCCCTATAAACGGGGAGAACGCTGATTTTTTTGACTTTTGTTGTTTTTATCTGATATAATACCGGGAATGCGAAAAATCCCAAAGAGGTAACCCGGTTTTTATGAAACGCTTTACTGCCATCCTGATAACAATTCTCATGGTGGTGGCAGGCCAGCCCGCAGGCGCACCTGCCATCTCCATTCCGGATGAAAAAAAACTGGCGGACCAGTTCATGGAAATGATCCGGCGGGAGAAGATCATTCTGGAAGACCCGGTGATCACGCACCTGATCGACACCGTGGGCCGGCATATTCTTGCCCAGCTGCCGTCCCAGCCGTTCAACTATTCCTTTTTCCTGGTCAATGACGACACGTTCAATGCCTTTGCCAGCCCGGCAGCCAACATCTTCATCCACCGGGGACTGATCACGGCCCTGTCCAGCATCGATGAACTGGCCGGCATCCTGGCCCATGAAATCGCCCATGCTGCCAGCCGGCATGTGTCCCAGTCCATCGACCGGCACAAACTGGTGAGCATCGGTACCATGGCCGGGGTCCTGGCAGGCATCTTCGTGGGGGCGGCCGGCGGCGGCGAGGCCGGCCAGGCACTGACGGTGGGATCCATGGCCGCCGGACACTCCGCCATGCTGACCTTTACCCGGGAAAATGAGACCGAAGCCGATCAGAAAGCCTTTTCCATACTTCAGCAGACATGTTACGATCCCCAGGGCCTGCTGGACGGTCTCAACAAGCTGAGGGCCGCCGATTTCATGGGAATCGAAGGTATTCCGGATTATTTTAAAACCCATCCGGGCACAGGCTCTCGGATTGCGCATCTGTCAGGCCTTCTGGCCGATTATTCACCACCGGAAAAACCGGTTTCCTGTCCTGAAATCTATGACTATGACATGGTGAAATACCGGATTGTGGGACTGTACCACCCCACAGCCAGAAGCATCCAGGAAGTTGAAACCCGGTTGACCGCCGACCCTTCCAACCAGGCACTCCATTATGCACTGGGCCTTTTGTATGCCCGGGAAAACCGGCGGGACCAGGCCATCGCCCATCTGCAGAAAGCCCTGTCCCTGAACATCATGGATCCGCTGGTGCTTCTGGAGCTGGGTCGCGTCTATACCATGGACGGACAGTATGAAAGGGCATTGACTGTGCTGCCGGGTCTTCAATCGGACCCGGTGCTGGGAACCATGGCCAGATATCACCTGGCCGAGGCACAGATAGAATCCGGGGATCTGGCATCTGCCCGGCAGAACCTGACACGGGTGATGGAAACATCGCCGCAGACCTTTCCCAGGGCTTATTTCCACCTGGCCGGCATCCTGTCCCGGGAAAACAAAACCGCCCTTTCCCATTATTACCTGGGGATTTACTATGCGCTGATCCAGGATGACCGAAACGCGGTCCGGCATTTAAAGAGGGCCCTGAACGAAGGCCTGGAAGATCCGGATATCAAAAAATCGGCCGAAGAACGGATCAAAGAGGTTTCTGACAGACAGCGGCCGGCCTGAAACAGATCATCCTGACCGGTGAAAACCAGACCGCCCAACCAAACCTGCCATGACAGGATCTGTGGAAACCCTGCGGTGTGGTCTTTAAACAGTCACACCCGGTCGAACCGGTCAAACTTCATGCTAAAGGTTCCCCTGCCCTGGGTAGCAGACCGCAGGGCCGTGGAAAAACCGAACATTTTGGCCAGCGGTACCACGGCATGGATGATCTGGATGCCGGATTTTGCGGCAATGGATTCCACCTTCCCGCCCCGGGCATTCAGATCGGCAATGGCATCCCCCATATAGGTATCAGGCACAAACATCTCCACCTGCATGATGGGCTCCAGCAGGGCCATGGCGGCATTTTCCAGCGCATCCTTGCATGCCATGGACGCACACACGGAAAACCCCAGCTCCGTACTTTTCCCTTCTTCAAACCCGCCACCCTGAAGAACGATTCCCACATCCACCACCGGATATCCTTTAAGGTAACCGCCCTCCAGGCTTTCCCTGATCCCCTGTTCAATGGCTGCTGCAAACTGCGAAGGCACCTGCGCTTCAGGGGCTTTGTTGACAAAACTGATACCTGCCCCCCGATCCAGGGGGCTTAGCTGGATGATTACTTTTGCATAATGGAATTTGCCGGAAATTTCCCGGTCAAACACGGCTTCTCCCGTAACCGGCGCAGTCACGACCTCCCTGTAGACCACCTGGGGCTTGCCC
>DATHSR010000213.1:0-2725 GCA_035464035.1 Desulfotignum sp.
CATCGGAACAAACGGTCAAAGTGGAACAGATCAACAACCACGCTTATGTGACCATGCGTGCGCGGCTGGCCGGTATCCGAACTGATATCGGCTCGGTGAGAAACAACATGGCGAACCTGGAAAAAGAGGCGGCAGAGTACCAGGCCCGGCTGTCTGCCACCCCGGAGGTGGAACAAGAGTACAATGCCCTGATGTCCCAGCGGAATACCCTGAACCTCAAATTGTCCGACCTGCAGGCCAAGATGATGGAGGCCCGGGTGAGCCAGGCCCTGGAAACCGAGCAGAAAGGGGAACGGTTCAGCCTGGTGGAGTCTGCCCGGCTGCCGGACAAACCCTTTAAACCCAACCGGCTGGCCATCGCTCTCATCGGCATTGTTCTGGGCATCGGCGCCGGGGTGGGATTAGCTGCCATCGTGGAATTTTCCGACACCTCGTTCCGGGACGGGGATTCTCTGACCCGGATCACCGGGTTTCCGGTGCTCACGGAAGTAGTCCGGATCATCACGCCCCAGGAACGGATGAAAATGCGGATGAAACGAATTACAATCTTTGTTGCAGCAGCCGGGATCATTGCGTCGGCCGTGTTTTTGTTCCATTTGTATGTCATGGATCTGGATGTTTTCTGGGCCAGGGTGATGCGCAGACTTTCATAAACCGTATTGGAGAGTAAAATTCAAAATGAAATTGAGAAAAGCACTGGAAAGGGCCAAAGAGGAGCGGGACAAGGGAACAACAGCACCCGGGCAAGCATCGTCCCTGGAAACGGATTCCCCGGAAAGCATCCCTGGCAAGGCCGTAATCCAACAGCTTCCGCCGGAAGGGCAAAAAAAGGAAATAAATAAACCGGATTCCGACTGGAAGCCACCCCAATATACGGATTCGGTTCAATACCAGCTTCAACCGAATATCGTGGAAAAGAACCTGGGGGTGTGCATCAATCCGGATTCCAAGGAAATCGAGCAGTACAAAATTCTCCGGACCCGGATTCACAACCAGGCCAGGGACCGGAAAATGAATACCATCATGATCACCAGCCCCCACAGGAATGAAGGCAAGACCGTCACCGCCATCAACATGGGGTTTGTGTTCGCCCGGGACCTGAAACAGACCGTGCTGCTGGTGGACTGCGATTTCAAGGGACAGGATATCCATGATTATCTTGGCATTGACAGCAAATTCAGTTTGATCGATTACTTTCTGGACGACACCCCTCTCAATGAGCTGATCATCTGGCCGGGGATCGACAAACTCACCCTGATTTCCGGGGACCGGACCGTGGCGGATTCCTCCGAGCTGCTGTCCTCGGAAAAAATGGAAAACCTGGTGAAGGAAATGGGCCGGCGGTATGATGACCGGTATGTATTTTTCGACGCCCCGCCCGTGCTGGAACATGCCGAGGCCATTGCCATGGCCCCCATGATGGACGGGATCATCATGGTGGTGGAAGCGGGAAGAACCTCCCGCCGAGATGTGCAGAAAGCCGTGTCCCTGCTTCCTCAGGAAAAGTTTCTGGGATTTGTCCTCAACAAGCTGTAGAATTATGAATTATGGGGACACGATATAAAAATATAAAGGAACCAAGAACAATAGAATAATTTTGTATCATGTCTCCATAATAGTAATTTTATATCGTGTCCCCATAATAGGAGAAAGATGTATAAGGAGTTTCACGGGTTCAAGGAAAAGCCGTTCAATCTGGTGCCCAACCCGTCGTATCTGTTTTTGAGTGAACGCCATTCGGCAGCTCTGACTTTTCTGGAGTACGGGCTGACCGAAAAGGTGGGGTTTGTCATGCTCACCGGAGAGATCGGGATTGGAAAGACCACCCTGATCCGTTATCTGCTCAACCAGATCGAATCTGAGATGGATGTGGCGGTGATTTTCAACACCAATGTTTTGACCGATGATTTGATACGCCTGATATTGAGCGAGTTTGAGATCGAGTATGGGGATGATATATCAAAATCCCGGGCACTGGAGATCCTGTATGAATTTCTCATAGATCGCTATGCAGCCGGGAGAAAAGTGCTGCTTATCATCGACGAGGCTCAGAACCTTTCAGAAGCCGTGCTCGAAGAGATCCGGATGCTGTCCAATCTGCAGACCGATGAAGAGATGCTGATGCAGATCATGATCGTGGGGCAGCCGGAATTGCGGGTAAAGATCAATGATCCCCGGCTGGAGCAGTTTGCCCAGCGCATCGCGGTGAGCTATCATCTGTCTGCCATAAACCGGGATGAAACCGGTAAATACATTGCCCACCGCCTGGAAAAAGCAGGCGGAAATCCGGATCTTTTCACCGAGGACGCCATTGACAGAATTTTTGAGGTCTCCTGCGGCATTCCCCGGACCATCAACCTGCTGTGTGACGGCTGTCTGGTATACAGCTATGCCGAGGGTCAGCATACCATTGACGATAAGATCGTGGAGCAGGTCATCGAGGATAAGGGCGGTATCGGTATTATTACCAGAAAGTCCGGGTCATCTTCGGCCACCCCGTCATCGGGTAGAGGGGCTGCTGTATCCTCCGGGCCAGGATCAGGGTCCGAGGCCACGCAAGGGCCGGGGCCTGCAACTCAGGCAGATGCCTGTCAGAATCATAAGAATTCTGTCCAGGAGATGCTGGAGGGCATCCTCCGTGTGGAAAAATATTTTCATCAGCAAAAAAAATTGTATCATGCCTATATCAAGGAAATGGACTCTCGGGTCACTTTATGCAGGGATG
>DATHSR010000214.1:0-6461 GCA_035464035.1 Desulfotignum sp.
CAGGCGGCATTGGATTTGTTGGCCCGGTACTCCAGGTCCTTGGCGGTAAGCTGGGTGGTGCCCGGCGCGATCATGGCCCCGCACCGGATACAGGCGGTAAAGGCGATCCACCATTCAATGTTTCGGGGAAGCACCACGATCACCACATCTCCCTGGCCGATGCCATGGAACTTGAACAGATTGGCCATTTTTCTGGAGGCCACGCTGAGTTCGTGGAATGTTTTTCTGATCTCCGTCCCATGGTCATCCACCCAGAGCATGGCCAGTTTGTTCTTGTCTTCTGCCCATTTGTCAAACACATCCCCGGCAAAGTTGTAATATTCCGGGACCTGCCATTTGAACTCCTTGTACTCTTTGTCATAGTCAGTCATGTTGGGTTGTCCGGTCATAAGCGGTACCTTCCTTTACGATTCAGGTTATAAGGTGAGCTGATTGCCTGTGTCTCGTATATAAAAGGAGTGCAGATAACACAATCGGCGGAAAACCGATTTTCACTGTAGGTAAAATGACCCGGATTTGTAGGAAAAAAACCTATCTGTGTTTCAGGCGGAGGGTTCGGGGATAAAAAAAGAAGGTTATTCCGAAACAGTGCTGATCTGGCCGGTCTTCTCAAAATGGACCGCGCACCGGACCAGCTCATTGGCATGTTTCAGATTGAGCTTGGCTTTGATTCTTTCCCGGTAGGTGCCGATGGTTTTGATGCTCACAAACAGCCGCACTGAAATTTCCCGGGAGGAAAATCCTTTGCCGATCAGTTTGAACACCTCCATTTCCCGGTCGGTGAGCCGGTCGATGGGGGATTTTCTGCGAAAATCAGCGGTGCCCGTTATATTGGACAGGATATGCTCCTTGACGGTTTCATTCAGGTATACTTTGCCGGCAAGCACGTGGTGAATGGCGGCCACCACCGATTCCATGGCTTCCTGCTTCATGATGTATCCCCTGGCGCCGGCATGAAGCGCCCGCTGTGCGTAGAGGTATTCGTCGTGCATGGACAGAACCAGTACGGGTATATGGGCATGGTGTTTTTTGACGTACCGCACCAGGTCGATGCCGTCGGAATTTTTCAATGAAATATCCGCGATAATCAGGTCCGGGCTGACCGATTCGATCTCCTTGATGGCGGATGCCACATCTTTTGATTTGCCCGAGGCGGTCAGGTCCGCTTCCTGGTTGATGAGTTCGGCAAGGCCGAGCCGGAAGATGGGGTGGTCTTCCACCAGCAGTATTTTCTTTTTTGTGTTCATGGCTGGATGCCAATATCATGTTTTGGCCGAATGTGCAATCTCATTGCCAGTCTCCGTCAATACCATTCCGGCGAACGGGTCCGGGACGGCCGGGGGTATCTGTATTTCAAAAGACCCGTGCCGGGAGGCGGCTGTGGGTCTCACCCGGGGCGGCACTCTGCCAAGCTGTCAGGCCCTGTAAATGCCAGCATGGCCATAAGCCGCCATCAAAGGCGGACCTATGCCCGACAGGGATATTCAAGAGGATGTCTCAGGCTTCTCACCGTTGCGCGCCACATCCCTGGATGCGTCAGATTCCGAGTGATACCGGATGTCAGGTTCCTGCGGCTCCCGGCTGAACCCGGTTTCGATGGCACTGGACGGTTCAGCCCCTGGTTGAGCCGCCTTGAGAAGGCGCATGGGGGGGGCAGATCCTTTTTTGTCCTCACCGAACCAGATGGTCTGGTGAGGAAATGGAATCTCAATGCCGCGTTCATCAAAAACACGCTTCATTCTTTCCAGAAAAGCCCTTCGAACGGCAAACTGGCGCATGGGCCTGGTTTTGAGCCTGACCCGGACCTCTACTGCAGAATCCCCCAGATTGTTAAGGCCGAACAGTTCCAGGTCCTCGATGATATCCGGTCCCCAGGTCTCATCCTGCCGCAGCTCGGCAGCCACATCCTGCAGGGCCTGGACCACCTCGCCGTAATTTTCCCGGTATGCCACGCCAGCATCCACCAGGGCAAAACCAAAGTCCCGGTTGCTGTTTTTTACGGTGGTGACCTCCCCGAACGGAATCACAAACACCGCGCCTGTCAGGTCACGCAGGGTCAGGGTCCGAATGGTGAGGTGTTCAACGGTGCCGGCATATCCGCCCGCCTCAACCCAGTCACCCACTGAAATGGAGTCTTCCATCAGGATAAAGGCGCCGGTAATGACATCCCGGACCAGGGTCTGGGCGCCAAAGCCCACTGCCAGGCCCACGACCCCGGCACCAGCTAAAAGAGGCGCGATATTGATCCCTATGTGGGACAGGACGCTCATGCCTGCCACCAGAACCAGGGAAATCCGGATGACGTTGTTGACCAGCGGCAGCAGGGTCAGTATTCTTTTGTTGACCGTTCTTCCGGCAACGCCCTTCCGCTCTCTGGTCATGTATGATTCTATTTTCAGGCTCACCAGTTCCCAGATCAGAAACGCACCGCCGACAATCAGGATAATCACCAGCAGTTTGGAAACAACGGCACCTCCCTGGGGCGACAGGATCCAGCTGAAGGTGCCGATTCCCCAGGCCTGCATGATTGAAAAGGCACCAATGATATACAGGATCCCTTTGACTGTCTGCCGAAGTAAAGGCAGATATCGGTTGGCTCTGGCTTCCAGGTCCGGATAGTTGTTTTTCAATTCATCACTGACTTTGAACAGTCGATCCAGGCCCTGTTGACTGATGCGGACAAGAAAGACGGTCAGGGCGGTAACCATGATGGTCAGGATCAGTGCTCTGACCACAAAGTAGCCCCCGCCTTCGATTTCCAGGGCCCAGGTTCCGAACACGCCCAGGATAAGCAATATGGCAGCGATGTGCCAGAAATCGGCAAACCGCCGGCGTAAATAGTTTTCAGGCAAAACTTTTCGCAAATGGGGATCAGCGGTTTCCGATTCTGTCTGGGATCCGGGGGCTTCGGTCTGTTTATGGCCGCCACGCAGCCAACGGGCCACATCCGTCCGATTCTGCAGAACGAGAATGATTACCATCAGCGAAATGATCAGCCCCAGTATTTTCAGGAGAAAAAGGTGAAGACTGGCGGCAAGCCCGAGAATCAAGGCGGCTTCAAGGAAAAGATAGCCGTAAACCGAAATCCGGACGATTCTTCTGACCCAGATATAAAGATACTGCACAGACTCGCTGTCCAGAGGAAATAATCTGAGGGAAGGGATGCCAGGCATGAGCAACAGCCGGGTAAAGGCCAGAATCACCCTGACCAGGACATTGGCGTTTATCAGGGTCAAGGCCACCAGTTGGGTGACTGGGCGTGGTTGAACCAGGGGCAGCAGTCCATAGGCTGCAGCGGCAAACGCAGCGATGGGAATCAGTTCCAGCAGTGTCTTGCCAATCATTAGAAGGGCTCTGACTCCCTTGCTGGAGGTTTCCTGATCTTTCAGAGAGTTGCGGATCCTGGACAAGAGGCGGGCAACCAGTAGCTGTGCCAGAAAACCTGCCAGCAGGGCCAGCATGACTTTGCCGCCCATTTCCACCCAGCGCCCGAGTATTTCCGGATCCTGGGCCTGCCCGGCAATATTCCTGGCCAGATCAGGTATCTGGAGCATCCGCTGCCCCGCGTCTGTCAGCACATGATTGACTTCCTGTATGTAGCCGGACATCGTTCTCAAGAGGCGGCCGGCAAAACTGATGGATTCTGCCCCTGTTTCCTCGGAAGATTCTTCGCCGGCCCTGAGAAGAATTCGCAGGTCCTGCTTGAGGCTTTCCAGCCGTTGCGGGTCTTCTAAGTCCTGCAGTAATTTTTCAATACCGGCTCTGGAATGATCCGTGCTCCCGGAAGGATCTCCCTGGGCGTTTGCCGTGAAGGGGTGCAGAATGAAAAAAAACAATACCGGGACGAGCCAGGCATAAACGCAAGAACGGATTAAAGCTTGTCGCATGAATTCTCCTTGATTGTTGGACCAGAACAGGAACTTTCTTGTTGTCGGTCAAAATATAAAGCATACTTAAATTAAACCTGAAATACTGCCACTCAACCTGATACAGGCACACCCTGCTGTACCTGTATCAGGTTGAAACAAGCGGCGTCAATAAAGAAATCAATACCTGCCGGTGAAACCGGAGCGCAGCGAAAGCCCCCGGCAGGGACTTGCTGCCGGACTGTCGGAGCCCTCCGGGGACTCCCAGCCGGCAGCAAGTCCGCACCGGGGGCGGATCGCTGCCAAACACAAGCGGTCAGGATGTCACGTTGTATTTACCCGTTGTGCCGGATGATTCAGGGGATGGGTTGTCCGGGGGATGAAGCACGCTGACCGGAATTTTCAGGGTCACACAGGTGCCGGTGCCGCCGGATTCGATGTCCAGGGATCCTCCCATGAGTTTGGCCCGGTAGTGCATGATGCGCAGCCCCATACCCCGGTATTCCCGGGACGGGGCAAAGCCGGTGCCGTTGTCGGTGATGCCCATGGAGAACCAGGTTTTTTTCTGGGCCAGTTCGATGACAATACGGTCGGCACTGCCGTGGCGGATGGCGTTCTGTACCGCTTCCTGGGCGATATGATAGAGGTTGATGTTTGCCATGTCGTTGCCGGCCGGTATTTTTTCATGGTACATCAGCGCACAGTTCACCTGGTGGACCATCCGGGTGTTGGCCGCCAGTTCCTGCATGGCGGATAAAAGGCCGTGTCTGAAGTATACCGGACAAAGGCCCCGGGCCAGCATCCGGGTTTTCTGTATGGCCTCCTGGATCAGCCGGGTGATGTTTTCCGCTGATCGGGCCGCGTCAGGGGCGGTTGTCTCCATTCTGGCCTTCAGAACCTTGCTCAACCCTTCCACACCGATGAGGTGGGGACACAGGTCATCGTGGAGGTCATTGCCGATTTTCTGTCGCTCCTTTTCGCTGATTTCCATGATCGCTTTTTCCAGCTGTTTCACCTGGGAAACGTCCCGGTGGGTGATCACCGTTCCCAAGGGGTTGCCGTTTGTGTCCCGGTACACCGAGCCCCTGAGGGTGACGTCGATGAGCCGGCCGTCTCTGGCTTTCCGAGTGGTTTCGGTGCGGGGGAGCACCTGGCCTTCGAGGATGGCCTGGATCCCTTCCATGGCCTGCTTCCACTGCTCTTCGGGCACAAAGTGGTCCATTTTCTTTCCCAGGCTTTCTGACAGGGTGAAGCCGAACACCCGGGTGAACGCCGGGTTGAAATAGGTGACATTTCCGGCCATGTCATAGACGATGATGGGGTCGGGGGTGGCCTCCATCACGGACCGGTATCGTTCTTCGCTTTCCTGCAACGCTTCCTGGGCCAGCTTGCGTTCGGCGATCTCGGCCTTGAGATCCCGGCTGTAGGATTCCAGTTTTTCCATGAAGGAGTTGTAGTAAAATGAGATCTGACCCACTTCATCCAGAGAGTGCGGAATCACCATCCGGTTTGAAAACCCCTTGCCGGTGTCGATGTCTTCATTCAGCCGCTCCATGAGGTTCCGCAAGGGTTCCGTGATGGTGGCGCCCAGAAAAAAAGTGATGGGAACAAAGATCAGAAGAGAAACCATTCCCACCATGATGATGAACTCTTTGATGGCATCCAGAGGAGAGAAGAAATCTTCCATGTGGATGACCGAGGCGACAACCCACTGAAATTCCGGAATGGGATTGAAGAACACCTGTTTTTTTCCGGGGCCCTCCCCTGCGCCTTCCTGGCGGAGGAATGAGGGGGTGCCGTCTGTTTGTGAGAGAAATTTTCTGAAATTCGAACCTGCGTATTCGGGAATTGAAGAGATAGGGCTGCCTTTGAATTCCGGATGGATGATGAAAATGCCGTTCGTGTCCAGAACACTGGCATATCCGGTTCTGCCCAGCCGCTGGTCCAGAATGCTTTTTTCAAAATCCTGGATCTCCATGAGTGCTGAAAATTCTTCTCTGTAGGAGGACACCGTGATCATCCAGTCCCAGGGGGCGAAATATTCCAGGTATAAGGCTTTGGGCCGGGGGGCTGTGTCATCCGGGTTCTGCCATTCATATTCAATGTATCCTTTTTTTTGGGCCACCATGTCCCGGACAAAGGCATGATCGGATATGTCCAGGCCTTCCAGCAGTTTCTTGGGGTGTTTCAACACCCGGCCGGCACCGTCGAGAATACAGATATAGCCCTGGGTCCCGATTTTCTGGGCCAGGATCAGGTCTGCCGCCTGGCTTCTGGCCTGTTCAGGGGTCAGCAGGCCCTCGGTCTCAAGGCGGTGCAGGTGCCGGACCATATCCAGGTTTTTTTCCGCCGCAGCCCGCAGATAGTTTCTGATGGAGACGGATGCAGCGGTTTTTACACTGTTGACCATGGCGGATGTGGCATTTCCCAGCATGTTTTCAATGTTCTTTTCCACATGCTGCTTTACGATGGAATAGATGGTGAAACTGGAAAGACCCATGATTACGACAAAAGTGGCTGAAAAAATACACAGGATCCTATATCGGATGGGCAGGTTTTTGAACACACGGGGCAGATTCATAATTTTCCATTGAT
>DATHSR010000215.1:0-2235 GCA_035464035.1 Desulfotignum sp.
CCAGTTCAAGGACCCGGGAACCTTGAAAGATCCATGACGCGATGATCTGCAAGTCATACCGCAGCGGGTTCATGGGAGATACTCCTTAAAAATCCTGCTATCAGGTGATCGAGTTTTTCATTGGGCAGCAAAAATGCGTCATGGCCCCACTGGGCCTCGATTTCACAGAAGCTGACATCCAGGTTGTTTTTTTTCATGGCGGTGACCATCTCTTTGGACTGGTAGGTGGGGTACAGCCAGTCCGAGGTATAGGAGACCACCAGAAACCGGGCACAGGTCCTGGAAAACGCCTTGACCAGGGAGCCTTTGCCGTGTTCACGGGCCAGGTCGAAATAGTCGGCCGCCTTGGTGATGTAGAGAAACGAGTTGGCATCGAACCGTTCGATGAACTTGTTGCCCTGGTACTGGAGATAGGATTCCACCTGGAAGTCGGCCCCGAACTCAAAACTCAAAGCGCTCTTGTTCTGGAGCCTTCGGCCGAACTTCAGGCGCATGGATTCATCGGACAGATAGGTGATGTGCCCGATCATCCGGGCGATGGCCAGCCCCATGCCGGGCCTGGGACCGTCATAGTAATGGCCTGCCCGCCAGTTGGGGTCTGCCATGATGGACTGCCGGGCCACCTCGTTAAAGGCGATGGCCAGGGCGGATTGGCGGCAGGTGGAGGCCAGGGCAACGGCCCCCGCCACCCGGTCCGGGTAGCGCACGCACCATTCCAGCACCTGCATGCCGCCGATGGATCCCCCCACCACGGCCAGCAGCCGGTTGATGCCCAGGTGGTCCACCAGAATTTTCTGGGCCCGCACCATATCGCCGATGGTGATCAGGGGAAAATTCGTGCCGTAAGCTTTTCCGGTGACTGGATCAATGGCTGCCGGTCCGGTGGAGCCCATGCAGGAGCCCAGAATATTGGAACAGATGACAAAATATTTGTCTGTGTCAATGCCCTTGCCGGGCCCCACCATGATATCCCACCACCCGGGTTTGGCATCATCGGCCCGGTAGTAGCCGGCCACGTGGGAGTCGCCGGACAGGGCATGAAGCACCAGCACGGCGTTGGTCCGGTCCGCATTCAGGGTGCCGCAGGTCTCGTAGGCCAGGGTGACAGGCCCCAAAGAGGCCCCGCTTTCCAGGGCGAACGGGTCGTTTTGGCCGGCAAAGGTGAAAAACCGCTTTTCCACCAGGCCCACGGTGGCACCGTTCTGGTCATGGCCGATGTATTCGCTCATGGTCACACCTTTTCAAGGGCGTCCGCCAGGTCCCCGCAGATATCATCGATATGTTCGATACCTACTGAAAACCGCAGCAGACAGGGGTCTGCCAGCCGGTCTTTCAGGTCCTGGGGGAACGACACATACTGGGATGAATAAGGGTGGATGATCAGGGTCTTGCAGTCCCCCAGGTTGGCCAGGTTCAGGATCATGGACAGGTTGTCCACCAGCCGGAAACAGGCATCCTGATCTGCCAGGCCGAATGTCAGCATGGTGCCGAACCCCTTGTTTTCAAACTGCTGTCTGGCGATAAGATGACAGGGATGATTCTCAAAACCCGGGAAATTCACCCATTTTACCTTGGGATGTGCTTTCAGAAACCGGGCGGCCTGCCCGGCGTTTTCCATGTGCCGTTCCATACGCACCCCCATGGTGGACAGGCCCAGAACCGTTAGAAAAGAATGAAACGGAGCTGCTGTGGTACCGAAATTGACATGGTGCTCCTTGAACAGGCGGTGTAAAAATGCCAGGTTCCCCTTCTGGGCCACAAATGGGGCAAAGTCTGAAAACCGGTCTGTGTCCCAGTTGAAATTTCCGGCATCCACCACCACCCCGCCCAGGGCGGCGCCATGGCCGGAAAAATACTTGGTGGTGGAGTGCAGTACGATGTCCGCCCCCAGCTCAATGGGTCTGCACAGCCATGGGGATGCCAGGGTGTTGTCCACCATCAGTGGCACGCCTTTTTCATGGGCCAGGGCAGCGATTTGTTTCAGATCCGGTACTTCCATGCCTGGATTGGTGATGGTCTCCATGTACACAAACCGGGTCTTGTCCGTGATGTTTTTAGCAACGTCATCCAGGTCCAGGGGATCTGCCAGACGGACGGTGATGCCGTATTTCTTAAATATATTGGTGAACAATGCATAGGTGGACATGAAAAGGGATGAGGATGCCACAAATTCATCCCCGGCCCGCAGCAAGGTCATGCAGGCATTGCTGATGGCGGCCATGCCTGAAGCGGTGA
>DATHSR010000216.1:0-1988 GCA_035464035.1 Desulfotignum sp.
GGAGTGGCCAGGTCATCGATGATCGCACCCTGGTGCATCACCAGGGTCCGGCAGGTCAGCTGTTCGATAAAGAGCATGTCATGGCTGACCAGCACCAGGGTCCTGTCAAACGCCAGCAGCAGTTCCATCAGCAGTGCTTCACCCCGGGGATCCAATCCTGCAGTGGGCTCATCCAGTATGAGCAGATCCGGTTCCATGGCCAGCACACAGGCCAGGGCCAGGCGCTTGCGCTCACCGCCGGACAGATGCAGCGGCACACGTTTTTCATATCCGGCCAGTCCGGTCCGGGCCAGTGCTGCCGCCACCTGTTCCCGGCATCGGGCCCTGGGAAATCCCAGGCGGATCAGTCCAAAGGCCACTTCTTCATATACGCTGGCACAGAACAACTGGTCGGCACAATCTTGAAAAACCATGCCCACCCGCTGCCACAGCCGCCTGCCCAGTTTCGGGGTGACACGGCTCCCATTGAACTCGAAGGTGCCCCTGCCCTGGCGCAGTCCGGCAAGACAGCCCAGCAGCGTGGATTTCCCCGCCCCGTTTTCCCCGACAACCGCCACTTTTTCACCGGCATGAAGCTGCAGGGAAAAATCATGAAGGCCCCAGGTGCCGTCCGGATACACATATCCGAAATTCTCCAGACGGATCAGCAAGGATTGCGGAAAACCCTGCCCATGGTTTTCCGGAATAGGTTTCCGGCTGCCTTCGTCGATCCGGGCCGGGGCCGGGTGGGGAAGCGTATTCAGACGGAAAGAGAAATCCAGACCAAAATCCCGCAGTGACCGGCGCCGGGATACCAGATCATCCATGGCACAGTGATGCCGGATACGGCCCTGGTGGAGTACCAGTGCACTCTTGCACAATTCATACAGGAAAATCAGGTCATGGGAAATGCAGATCAAAGTGCCGGAAAAAGTTTTGAGCAGATCCACAAAAACGGCTTCCTGGCCCGGATCCAGGTTGGCCGTGGGCTCATCCAGTATCAGCACCGCCGGGTTCATGGCAAGAATACCGGCCAGGGCCGCCCGTTTTTTCTGGCCGTAACTCAGGTGATGGGGTTCCTTGTACGCCAGGTTCTCCAGACTGACCTTTTCCAGGGCCTGCATGGCACACCGGGCCGCGTCTTCACAGGATCTGCCCTGGTTCCGGGGGCCAAAGGCCGCATCATCCAGCACGGTGTGCCCGAAAAGCTGGTCATCCGGATCCTGAAACAACACACCGATTTCCAGCCGGCTTGCGTCCAGGTGTGTGCCGCTCAGCATCCGGTCCCGGAACAAGACATGCCCCTTCACCGGTGCCAGGAGCCCGGCCAACAGCCGGACCAGTGTGGTTTTGCCGGATCCGTTGGGACCCACCAGGGCCAGGCGGTCGTTTGGAAAAATTTCCAGGTTGACCCCGGACAGGGCCTGGACGCCGTCGGGATAAACATAGCCCAGATCCTGCAAACAGAACAGCGGCGTACCCAACCGGTGATCATCGGACATAATCATAAACCACAAGCAGGGTGCCGGCCAGCAGCCATAGGCAGGACAGCACAATATCCCGGCTCTGGATCTGCAGCCGGACCGGTTCAGGGAAACGCCCGGTGTACCCCCTGGCCTGCATGGCCTCAAACACCCGCTCGGTCCGTTCAAAGCTGCGGACAAACAGCATGCCCAGAAAATTGGACAGGGCGCGCAATGTTTCCAGACCGGTCTGCCCGGAAAACCCCCGGGCTTTCATACCGCCGGTCATGCGACGCGCTTCATGGCTGAATACATGCAGGTACCGATAACTGAGCAGAATCATCTGGCCGGCCATATCCGGCACTCCCAGGCGGGAAAGGCCGTGAAGGGTGACCGGCAACGGTGCCGTGGACAGCATCGGCTCCATCAGCAGGGCAATGGCCACGGCCTTGGCGCCGATGGTGACCGCCAGGATCAGACCCCGCAGGTTAACGGTCGGCCAGTCCATGCCGCCCAACAAAAAAAGGGTGTCTCCGGGATGATCCG
>DATHSR010000217.1:0-2148 GCA_035464035.1 Desulfotignum sp.
AGCATATCCACAGGAGATGTGCGGTGATATAAAATCCCCATGCACACCACCAGATCAAACACGGCATCCATTTGCGGCATCTGTTCATAGGGAACCGGCAGGCAGCACACATTTTTCTGGTCCACAAACTTCTGCACTGCCAGATATTGAGAGTAGACTGCGCTCTGGGGCTCCAGCCCGATCACCAGCAACGGGTTTTTCGCTGCCATGCGGAACATGTAATACCCGTTGCTGGAACCGATGTCCAGGATCCTCCCGCCCGAAAGATCCGGCAGATGCGGGGCCACCCGGTCCCATTTCATGTCCGAGCGCCATTCTGCATCCACATGGATGCCGAACAGGTCGAACGGCCCCTTGCGCCAGGGTCCCAGCTGCTTGAGGGTGGATTCAAGGGCCTTTCTGTCAGCCTCTGTAATGTCTGACGCAGCCCCGGCCCGGACCGCCCGGTCGGCCGGATCTTTTACAGAGGGCGTAAAATCCGGGATCTGTTCATACACCCGCTTGTACTTGAGAAAATTGCCTGTGGGGTGTGCCAGAAATGCCTGTTTTTCCCGGATCAGGCCGGCCAGGCGGCCGTGATAATCCCCCAGGCCCAATTCGTGAATCCGTGACAACAGAGTTTCCATGGAAAAGCCACCCTGCAGATTTAAAAATCATCTTTAAAGGCCAGGGGCTCCCGGCCGGGTTTCACTGCCATGATTGCACTGAAGTTGAACCACTTGAGCCACACCTCCACCCGTTCAAACCCGGCCCGGCCCAGGCGCTGGAAATGGGTGTCCAGGGTGTCGGGGATCAGCACTTTTTCCAGGGCATCCCGTTTCTGGCTGATCTCCAGGTCGGAATACCCGTTTTCCCGCTTGAACTGCCGGTAAACCGCCTGCTGCAGGCTGTTGATCCCGGGTTCCGGATGAACGGTTTTTTCCATGATCAACAGCAGGCCGCCGGGCACCATGCCGTCAAAGATCCGGCTGATCAGGCCGTCCCTTGCAGCCGGGTTCAAAAACTGGAGCGTCAGGGTGATCACCACCACCGAAGCGTTGGTGATGCAGATATCCTCCATGCCGCCGCAGACCAGGTGAATGCTGCGGCCCGGTTCCGGCGGCCGAAGCCGGTTTCTGTATTTTTCCAGCATGGGCCGGGAGGTGTCCACCCCCACCAGGGTGAACGGGGTCCCTTTGAACACCGCCTGGAGCCGCACCCCGAGATTGCCGTGGGAACAGCCCAGGTCATAGATCCGGGTCCCTGCCTGAAAAAACCGCCGCACCAGATCCGCCTGCCGGTAAAGGCTTTCCCGGTACAGCGGCACAGACCGCACCAGCATGTCGTCAAACACCTCGGCCACCTCCCGGTTAAAGGAAAAAGGCTGAATCTGTCTGCGTTTTCTGGCAAATACCCGGTCCCGTGCCATGGCGTTCATCTGTCCTTTGCATAAAAAATTCACCCCCTTATATCTGATTTGATCCCGGAGTGCAAGACGGACAGGGACCGGTCCGCACATCTGTGCCGGGCACGGCAAAAAAAGTGATGCATTTTAGGGGTTTTCCCCTATTGCATTTTTACTTTCCCTTTACTATACAGGGAAACAGTAGTGTCTCCCCAATCGGTCGCACTCTGTGTAACCGACAGAGCGGAGCTGTCTTCAAGACGGCAGGCCGGCTCAGGCCTGGAAATCCAGCGGGCTCCTGGCCTCTTTCACGGTTCTGGATGCAATGGTATGGGTATAGATCATGGTGGTTCTGACACTGCTGTGCCCCAGCAGCTCCTGGATGGTCCGGATGTCCTGGTCGGCAGCCAGCAGATGGCTGGCGAAACTGTGGCGGAACGTATGGGCCGAGGCTCTTTTCAAAATTTTTGAAGTCTTGACGGCCCGCTTGATCGCTTTCTGCACATGGGTTTCATGCAGATGGTACCGCCGGTATTCTCCGGTCTCCGGCACATGGGTCAGCTCTTTGGCCGGAAAAAACCACTGCCAGATCAGTTCCTTTGGCGCATTCGGGTATTTGCTTTCCAGCCGGTCCGGCATGAACACCCCGGCATAGCCGTTTTTGAGATCCTCCTCGTGCAGATCGATGACCCGGTCAACCTGGCGTTTCAGATCATCCATCAGCACCCTGGGCAACGGAACGGTCCGGTCTTTTTTGCCTTTGC
>DATHSR010000218.1:0-3513 GCA_035464035.1 Desulfotignum sp.
TGCCGGCAAACAGGTGCTGGTGTCGGCAGGCCCCACCCTGGAACCCATCGACCCGGTAAGGTATGTCAGCAATCATTCATCAGGCAAAATGGGATATGCCATTGCCCGGGCCGCTGAGATGCGGGGCGCCTCCGTGACCCTGGTCACCGGTCCCGTCAGCCTGAATCCGCCGGTGGGGGTGGAGACAGTGCCGGCTACGACGTGCAGCAACATGGCAGATGCCATGCTGTCGAGAATGGGTGGTGCAGATATCATCATACAGGTGGCGGCGGTGGCGGATTTCAGACCGGACAGGCAGAACCCCCTGAAGATAAAAAAAACATCCGGCCAGGACGGGATGACCCTCACACTGGTCCAGAACCCGGACATTCTCAAGCGCATGGGGGAACAGAAGCGGCCGGATCAGTTTCTGGTGGGGTTTGCCGCTGAAACCCACGACCTGGCGGAAAATGCCGTCAAGAAAATTGAGAAAAAAAACCTGGACATGATCGCCGCCAACCTGGTGGGGGGAAAGGATTCCGGTTTTCAGGCAGACACCAACAAGGTGACTGTATTTTTCAAAGACGGGTCCCACACCGATATCCCCCTGATGGACAAGCAGGCGGTGGCCCATATTCTTCTGGATATCATCCTGGACCGGCTGAAACGGAGCCGTTGATTCAGACCGGCCATGACAGACCCCACTCCCATATCCGCCCCCCCGTCTGCCGGGGATCTTCTGGACATTGTCCAGGATCTGTCCCAGTACCTGGATTTTCAGAAAAAAACAGGTGCGTTCCGGCTGGACCTGTCACCGGAAACCCTTGACATTCTTTCATCCTGGGGGCAGAATTTTTCGGCCCGGGCCGGTTTCAGAAGCCAGGGTCCGGCATCGGCAGCGGTGGTGCTGGTGGACGGGCAGGACATTTTTTTTACCGGGGAGGCCGGACAGCTGCTGATAAAGATTCTGGCGGCCATGAACCTGTCGCCGGATACCGTTTCCATCTGTAATGCCCCGGATCCGGTTCTGGTCCAGCGCCATGTGCGGTCAGTCCGGCCCAGGGTGGTCATCGCCTTAGGAGAACAGGCCGCCCGGGTCATGACCGGATCGAAAACGCCCCTGGCAGCCCTTCGCGGACAGGTTTTCGATTTTCAAGGCATTCCGGTCATGCCCACGTTTCATCCAAAGCAGCTGGTGGCGGACCCGGCCCTGAAACGCCCGGTGTGGGAAGATCTGCAGCAAGTGATGAAACTGGGTGGGATCGGGTGATGATCGTTGACAGATTCATGGATATCCTGACGGCGGAAAAAGGATACTCCCCCCACACCTGCCGGGCCTACCGGTCGGATATTATGGATTTTTTAAGTTTTTTTGCCGCCGGGTCCGGGGAACCGCCGGATCTGAATGATCCGGAGGACCCCGGGTATTCCAGCCGGCTGCAGCAGCATTTCATGGCAAAAGCTAGGGAGGTGGACAGGACCGTCATTAAAAAATACCTGGCCCGGCAGGTCCAGGCGGGCAGACAGAAGAAGACCCTGTCACGCCGGCTTTCCGGATTGAAAGCCTTTTTTGAATTTCTGGTGCGGGACGGTCAGATGCCGGCCAATCCCGCGGACGGGATCCCGTTTCCCAAGCTGGGCCGGCCCATCCCCCGGGTGCTGACGGTGGATGATGTATTCCGGCTGCTGGATTCCATCAAAACCGACACCTGGCTGGAAAAACGCAACGGTGCCATGTTTGAAACCTTTTATTCCACCGGCATGCGGATTTCGGAAATCCACGGCATGGACATGGATCATATCGACTTTCACAGCCGGGTGATCCGGGTCCGGGGAAAAGGCGGAAAACAGCGGATCGTGCCGGTGGGGAACCGGGCGCTGGCCGCTGTGAAAACCTACCGGGACACCCTGTCAAAGGATCTGGTGCCCGTGTTTGTGAACAAGGATTTCGGCCGGTTGTCCGCCCGGTCCATCGGCCGGATTCTGGACAAAATTGTGGCCCAGTGCGGCCTGCATGTGCCGGTGTCCCCCCATGTGCTGCGGCACTGTTTTGCCACCCATATGCTGGATTCCGGGGCCGACCTGCGGGGAATCCAGGAAATTTTGGGCCATGCCAGCCTGTCCACCACCCAGGTGTACACCCATGTGAGCATGGACCATTTGATGCAGGTATATGACAAAGCACACCCAAGGAGGTGATATCCGAGCATGAGCACTGAAACTTTTCACGGCACAACCATCCTGGCTTTGCGAACCGGCGGCAGGGTGGTCATGGCCGGTGACGGCCAGGTCACTTTAGGCACTGTGGTGACCAAACACAAAGCCAGAAAGGTCCGCAAAATTTTCCATGACCAGATCATCATCGGGTTTGCCGGTGCCACGGCCGATGCCCTGACCCTGTCGGAAAAACTGGAGGAAAAGCTGGAGCGGTATAACGGCAACCTGACAAGGTCCTGTGTGGAGCTGGCACGGCTGTGGCGCACCGACAAATACCTGCGGCGCCTGGAAGCCATGATGATTGCCGCGGACCGGCACAACACCTATCTGCTTTCGGGCAACGGGGATGTGATTGAACCCGACCAGGGGGTGATCAGCATCGGTTCCGGGAGCCCTTCGGCCCAGTCCGCTGCCCTGGCCCTGATGGAAAACACCGGTCTTGACGCCCGGCAGATCGTGGAAAAAGCCATGAAGATTGCCGCAGATCTGTGTATCTACACCAATCATGAAATCACCATTGAAGAACTCGAAATCCCTTGAAATTTTCAAGCCGGATACTTTTTTTGACCCCCTAATGCAAGGCCTGAAACGGAAAGTCATTCATGAAAGATTTAAAACCCAAGGAAATCGTCACCGAGCTGGACAAATATATCATCGGCCAGAAGGATGCCAAAAAATCCGTGGCCATCGCCCTGCGCAACCGCTGGCGCCGGCGCCAGGTGGCCCCGGATCTCCAGGATGAGATCGCCCCCAAAAACATCATTCTCATCGGCCCCACCGGGGTGGGAAAGACCGAGATCGCCCGGCGCCTGGCCAATCTCACCGATTCCCCGTTTTACAAGGTGGAAGCCTCCAAGTTCACGGAAGTGGGGTATGTGGGACGGGATGTGGAATCCATGATCCGGGACCTTTTGGAGCTGACCGTGAACAACCTGAAAGCCCGTCAGCAGGAGGCGGTCCAGGAACAGGCTGCAAAGCTGGCGGAAGAACGGGTCCTGGACATTCTGCTGCCGCCGTCTCCGAAAACCGGGATCCGGTCGGATGCCGGTTCCCTTAAACTGGCCGGGCAGCCGGACGATGTCCCGGAAATTGGTGCGGGCACCCGGGAAAAACTGCGGACCCTGCTGCGGGCCGGGAAGCTGGACGCCCGGCAGGTGGATCTGGATGTGCCGGACAAATCCTCCCCCATGGTGGAGATTTTTTCCAACACCGGCATGGAGGAGATGGGCATCAATGTCAGGGACATGCTGGGGAACCTGATGCCCAAAACCACCAAGCGCCGGCGGGTCAGCGTCAAGGAGGCACTGTCGCTGCTGA
>DATHSR010000219.1:0-4658 GCA_035464035.1 Desulfotignum sp.
AAGTTATCGATTTTCCAACCCTGGCCTTCAAGCCATGCGGCACATAATAGTTCATTGATTTTTCCTTCATGCCCTCTGGCTTTCTTGTGTCTCTCCAAGATAGTTTCTTCCTCGAGCCAATGCTCTTCCAATTCTTTTTGGTAGGTATCTTGTAATGGGCGTTTCGCGTCCAGACAATATCGATGAACAGGAAGGGTCATTTTTGATAGAATCCCGAGTTGGAAGGCTCCTAAGATTTTATACTTATGGCCTACTGAGTCTGGTGCTTCTTTAGCCATTTTCTGGAAATTTTGCCATACGTTGTCAGGAACAAAAACTTCTTTCAAAGCAGCACATTTTTGTCTAAGAGCAGCAAATTCTTCCAGCAAACTATCTCTGTTTACATCTTTGGCCGTTTGGCATGGACAAATAATATTTTTGGTCATAATGGGATAGTTTTCAAAAAAGCTATCGATTAATATATATCATGACGTAAAAAGCCAATTTTAAAGCTTTTTTTCAAAACTCATATATTTTCTTTATTGAAATGTCAACGACACTTATAGTCATTTTCGGTTTTAAGATATGACAAATCAGTTTTAGTTTTGCCGGCAAATACGGTGTTATCCATTTGCAATCATAAATTTTCTTCAAAATCAACCTTGCATGGGGTATACTGTCCCGTAAAAATTGTAACCGGGAACAACCCCGTCAACCCAACAGGAGGAAATACCCATGAGCACCCAAGACAATCTGGCGGCCGCGTTTGCCGGCGAGAGCCAGGCCAACAGAAAATACCTGGCGTTTGCCAAAAAAGCCGATGAAGACGGCCTGCCCCAGCTGGCCAGACTGTTCCGGGCCACGGCGGAAGCCGAAACCATCCATGCCCATGCCCATCTGCGGGCCATGGGCGGCATCAAGACATCCCTGGAAAACCTGAAGACGGCCATTGAAGGGGAAGCCCATGAATTCAAGGAGATGTATCCGGAATTTCTGGAGCAGGCCAGAAAAGAGGGGGACAAGAAAGCCGAGTTTTCCTTTGCCTATGCCCTGGCTGTTGAAGAGGTACACCACGGGCTGTATGAAAAAGCCCTGGCAGCGGTAGCGGGCGGCAAGGATCTGCCGGCTGCGGACATCTATTTGTGCCCGGTGTGCGGCAACACCGTGGAAAATGAGGTGCCTGACATGTGCCCGGTGTGCAGCGTGCCCGGCAAGAAGTTCACGAAAATTAACTGATGGACACAGTGCAGGGGCCGGCATGTCCGGCTCCTGTGCCGTGCCATGCCATCAGATGATCCGGTTCACGCCGGTGGCGATGTTGAAGCAGTAGTCCCCCATTTTTTCATAGTTGGACACCAGGGCGATGAACAGAACCCCGGCATCCACCGAACACTCACTTCCCCGCAGCCGTTCGATATGATGGTAGCGCATCTGCTCTCTCATCTGGTCGATCGTGTCCTCGCAGGCCAGGGCCTTCTGGTAGAATCCGTCCGACTTTTCACGCATTTCATCGACGATCAGGCCCAGAAATTCGATCACTTTTTCAGAGATGTCGGTGAGGTCTTTTTTGGCCTGGTCGCTGAACTCGATGCGGTTGTCATAGATCCGTTCCAGGATTTTGGACACGTTTTCCATGGAATCCCCCAGCCGTTCGATATTGTTGGTGATCCGCATCATTTCGGAAATCTCCTGGGCCTCGGATTCGTTCACATCCCCCTGGTAGATCGTGGTCAGGTAGGTGATGATGACCTTCTGGCTGTCATCGAGAAACTCTTCCACCGCCTCTCTTTCTCCTAAGATATCATCATCCCGGAGTTTCAGGCACAAGGACAGTTTTTTCAGGTTCATGTGGGCAAACTCGGTGATCCGGATGATCTCTCCCTTGACCTTGGCCAGTGCGCCGATGGGCGAGTCGATGAATCCGGAATCAAATGCCGGCAGGCCGTAGCGCTCCTTTGATTTGCGGGGTTTAGGGGAGAGCCAGATGGTCAGCTGGACCAGCCGGGGAAGAAAGATCAGGAAAATCAGGGCGTTGATCACATTGAAAAGGGTGTGGCCGTTGGCGATATACCGGGCCACATTCACGTGTTCCCCGTTCACGGTGTGGGTCACGGCCCCTGCCCCCAGCTTGAGAGTGACCAGTTCCACCATCTCGGCGAACCAGGGAAAAATCAGCAGCATGATGCCGACGCCCATGGTGTTGAAAATGGTGTGGGCGTTGGCGGTCCGGTGGGCCTCCACGTTGTTGGAACCCAGGGTGGCCAGCTGGGCCGTGATGGTGGTGCCGATGTTCTCCCCCAGCACCAGCCCCAGGGCGGTGGTGAAATCCAGAAGCCCGGACATGGCCAGGGTCATGGTCAACCCGACGGTGGCCGAAGAGGACTGGACCGCCACGGTGAGGGCCGCCCCCATGAAGACGCACAGCAAAAGACCGCTGATGGAGTCGGTGTTGAACAGAGTGAAGAAGGCGATGAACTGGGGTTCGGATTTGATGGGGGCCAGGCCGTCCTTCATCACCATCATGCCGAAAAACAGCAGTCCGAACCCCAGAATGATGTCACCGAAATACCGGTATTTTCTTTTTTTGGAAAAATATTTCAGGCTCACGCCGATGGCAATGGCCGGCAGCGCTGCTTCCGTGAGTTTGAAGGCGATCATCTGTCCGGTGATGGTGGTGCCGATATTGGCGCCGATGACCACGCCTACCGCCTGCTGGAGTGTGATGATGCCGGCACTGGCAAATCCGATGAGCATCACGGTGGTGGCTGATGACGACTGGATCAGTGCGGCCACCCCGGCACCGGTGGCGCATCCCATGAACCGGTTGGAAGAGATGGCTTCCATGATCCGCCGGATTCTCTGGCCGGCCGTGGCCTGGAGTCCGTCTGTCATCATTTTCATGCCCAGTATGAACATCCCCAGACCGCCCAGCGTATGGATCAGTATACCTAAAATCTGCACAACAAACCCCTCATGGTGAAACGCGTCTAACTTTAATATCACAAAATTCCAACAATTTGTTGCGCTTCATATATAATGAGGGGTCATGAATTTCAAGGATAAAATCTGCGTTTTTGCGAAACCTGTGATGCAGAAAAATTCTTGTGCTTGCCTGGCAGCAGATAAGCTGATATGAAAGAAGGGCTGGCGCACGCAATATCCATCGACCCGACAAGGAGCTGCCATGGCAGATTCACCCCTTCCCGCCTGGGAAAACCAGCTGATATCTCCCAGGAAAGTTTTGAATCATATCAAGCCGGGAATGACGATCTTCATCGGGACCGGACCGGCCGCCCCCAGGACCCTGATCAAGACGCTGCTGGATGTGGATGCCCACAACATCAGAGACCTGGAACTGGTCCAGCTCACCGTGCTGGGGGACACCATTCTGTCCCTGGACCGGCTCAACGCCCCCAACCACCGGCTCAAGACTTTTTTTTCAGGATATATCGCTTCTGAAACCCTGTCATCGGGCCAGGTGGACCTGATACCGGCCTATTATTCTGAAATCCCCAGGATCATCAAGTCAGGAAAAGTGGATATCGACGTGGCTTTTGTCCAGATCACCCCGCCCGACGATGCCGGATACTGCAGTCTGGGCGTGGCGGTGGATGTGGCCAGGGAAGCCATGGACCGCGCCTCTCTGGTGGTGGGAGAGGTCAATACCAAACTGCCGTTTACCTATGGGGATACCTTTGTTTCAGTGGATGAGTTTGACCTGCTGGTCCGTTCCGATCGGGATCCGGTGGTGTATGATCGGCCGGTGGTGACCGAACAGATGCGCGGAGTGGCTGCCAATGTGGCGTCGGTGATCAAGGACGGGGACTGCCTGAGTTTTTCCCATGGACCGCTGTATGACGCCCTGGTGCCGTATCTGTCCCAAAAAAAGAACCTGGGCATTCATTCCCTGTTTTTTACCGACGCCCTGGCCGAACTGGTGAAATCCGGTGCGGTCACCAATTCCCGCAAATCCCCTTTCAGGGGAAAGTCTCTGGTCTCCTATGCCCTGGGCACAAAGGAACTGCAGTGCTGGCTGGACAGAAATCCACTGGTGGAGTTTCAGGGTATTGACTGGGTCTGCAACTACCGGCTGATTGCCAACAATCCCCAGTTTGTGGCCCTGTATGAGGGATGGAAGGTGGATATTTTAGGCAGTGTGGCGTTTCCTCTCAAAGGGGCCGTGATCACCGGGCCGGGCGAAGCCATCGACTTTTTCAAAGGGGCGGATGCGTCCGAAGACGGCGCCACCATCATCGGACTGCCCAGCCGGGATGAAACCGGCAAACCCAATATTCTGGTCAGTATCCAGAACTATGCCAACCAGCTGCGGCTGCGGGAATCCGTGCACATGATCGCCACTGAATACGGGATAGCCAACCTCAAATGGCGGACCCTGCGGGAACGGGCCCAGGCCCTCATCGACATCGCCCATCCCGATGACCGCCAGGCCCTGATCTCCGAGGCCAGGAAGCGCGGCATCATCTATTCCAACCAGATTTTTCTGCCCGAATCGGTCCATCTGTATCCGGCCCACATTGAAGAGACCAAAACCTTCAAAGGCGGCATCACCGTCCGTTTCCGGGCCATGAAACCCTCGGACGAGGAGATGATGCGAAGGTTTTTCTACCGGTGTTCCAATGAGATGATTTTCTACCGGTTTTTTTATTCCATCAAGACCA
>DATHSR010000220.1:0-3199 GCA_035464035.1 Desulfotignum sp.
TCCTCAATGGGTTTTTTCTCTGCTATTATCATGATTCCCTCTTGCTTAAGGCGGTTATGTAGTTTCTTTTCAGGTCAGGCTGCATCCGCTTTTTGAACCTTGCGCTGCTTTGCCAGCCGGATGGGACTCGGGCCCAGTTCCTTTATCTTGTTGACCATTTCAATGGAGTACTGGGCAAACAGAGGGCCTTCACCCGAAGACAGGTTGAACATTTTCACCCGCTCTCCGCCGATCCCGATCTTGTCCAGAACTCTGGCGGCCTGCTCCACCCGTTTTCTGGCCCTGAAATTGCCCTGGTTGAAGTGGCAGTCCCCCTCCATGCACCCCACCACATAAACCCCGTCGGCCCCTTTTTCAAAGGCCCGCAGGATATGGATGATATCGATCTTTCCCGTACAGGGAAGGCGGATAATTCTAAAATTTGTCGGTATCTTCAATCTCATGGAACCTGCCAGGTCCGCAGCTGAATACCCTCAGTAGTTGCAGCAGAACGCCAGGATGACCGGTTCAAAATTTGTTGTCATATTCATACCTCCTCCAGCAGGGATTCCACCTTGCTGAGCAATGAGTCATCTTCATACCAGTTCAGTTTTATGGTTTTGGCCGGACATTCAGACGCGCACACCCCGCATCCCTGGCACAGGGCCGGATCGATGTAGGACACCCCCATCTCGTTGATCACCGGCACGTTGTACGGGCAGGACCGCACACACACCAGGCAGGATGCGCAGTGGGCCTGGTTGACCTCGGCGGTCACCGCAGACAGGGTCAGGTATTCCTGGGACAGGTAGGTGGTGGCCCGGGAAACCGCTGCCATGGCCTGGGCCACGGTTTCGGTGATCAGCTTGGGGCCGTGGGCCGTTCCGCAGATGAACACCCCTTCCGTACCGCCGTCCACCGGCCTGAGCTTGACATGGGCTTCCATGAAAAACCCTTCCGGGTTCCGCTGGGCCTTGATGATAGTGGCCAGTTCTTTGGTGTCGGCGGCGGTGACGCCGGCAGACAGCGCCACCAGGTCGGCGGTGGCCTCAATGTGCTGCCCCAGCACATGATCCCGGAATGTGACCGAAAGCTTTCCGTCGGGTCCTTTTTCCACTCTGGGCGGATCATCCTGGCTGAACCGGGAAAAGATCACCCCCATGTTCCTTGCCTGGGTGTAAAATTCCTCGAGCATGGAATAGGTTCTCATATCCCGGTACAGGACGAACACATCCGTATCCGGGTTTTTCTTCTTGATGGCGATGGCGTTTTTCACCGCATTCTGGCAGCAGATCCGGGAACAGTTGGGGTTGGTGTCGTTTCTGGACCCCACGCACTGGATCATGATCACCCGGTTCGGATCCCCCAGTTTGTTTTCCGACAGCATGTCGCCCAGCTCCAGCTGGGTCACCACGGACTCACTGTCGTTGTAAAGATATTCTGCCGGCTGGTATTCGGTGGCGCCGGTGGCAATGATCATCACCCCATGGTCGATCTTGCGCTGTTTCATGGACGGCCCCACCAGGACCTCGGTTTTAAAATTGCCTTTATACCCGCCGTATTCCACCACCAGAGCCTGTTTGAGCACCTCGATGTGTTCATGGGTTTCCACAGAATCCACAAGTTCCTTCACAAAGGCCTGGACATCATCCCCCTCGATGGTATGGTGCAGACGGCGGCCCAGACCCCCCAGGGTATCTTCTTTTTCCAGCAGGGTCACATGGAATCCCTGGTCCGCCAGGCCTTTGGCCGCGGTCATGCCGGCGATGCCCCCGCCGATGACCAGGGCTTTGTCAATGATGGAGATTCGCTTGTCATGCAACGGTCCCAGGGTGCTGACCCTGGCCACGGCCATGCGGATCAGGTCCTTGGCCTTGGCCGTGGCTTTTTCCGGTTCATGATAATGCATCCAGGAATCCTGGTTCCGGATATTGGCCATCTCGAACAGATACTTGTTCAGGCCGGCCTCCTCCAGGGTATCCATGAAGATCCCTTCATGGGTCTTGGGCGTACACGAAGCCACCACCACCCGGTTGAGCTGATGCTCGTTGATGATCTCCTTGATGGACACCTGGGTGTCCTGGGAGCAGGTGAACAGGTTTTCACCGGTGAACACCACATTGGGCAGGTTTTTGGTATAGGCTTCCACTTCTGCCACATCAATGACCCCGGCAATGTTGATACCGCATTTGCATATGAACACCCCCACCCGGGGTTCTTCCCCCAGCACATCCCTTTCTGCCGGCATGGATACGGTTTTGGTCAGTGTGTGCCGGGCGGGTGCCAGGTTTCTGCCGGCGGCACACGCCGCGCCCGAGGCTTCGGTCACGGACGAGGGAATATCTTTGGGTCCCTGGAACGAACCGGATACAAACACGCCGGGCCGGCTGGTTTCCAGGGGGTTGAAGGTACTGGTTTTCACGAAATTATAGGGATTGAGAGCCACGCCGATGCGGTTGGCCAGATCCACGCTTTCCTTTGGGATGGTCAGCCCCACGGACAGGATCACCATGTCAAACACTTCCTGCTGCATCCGGCCGCTTTCATCCGCATAATTGAGAATCAGGTTGTCGGTGCCCGGTTCTTCCACCACGGAATGGATCCGGGACTTCACAAACCTTACCCCTTCCTGGTCAGCTGCCCTGCGGTAATATTTTTCATAATCCTTGCCGAATGTCCGCATATCCATGTTGAATATGGCGGCATCCAGTTCTTTTTCCGAATGCTCCTTGGCGATCATGGCATCTTTGATGGCGTACATGCAGCACACCGAAGAGCAGTATCCGTTGCCGCACCGGTTGGTATCCCGGGAGCCGATGCACTGGAGCCAGGCGATCTTTTCCGGCTCCTTCTGATCAGACGGCCGCACCAGATGCCCCATGGTGGGGCCGCCGGCAGACAGGATCCGCTCAAACTCCAGTGAGGTCATGACATTTTTGGCGCGTTTGTACATATAGATGTCATCCAGGCCCGACGGATCGTAGGTGGTGGCACCGGTGGTCAAAATCACCGATCCCACGCTGACATCCCGGATCACCGGCACCTGGTCATGGTCCACAGCGCCTGCCAGACACACTTCCACGCACTGGTAGCACTCGGAACAGATGCTGCAGGACAGGCACCTTGCCGCTTCCTGGTCGATGAGTTCCTTGGCCAGGGCCTGGGTCACTTCCCTGAAATTGCCCTCCCGCTGGGCCGGGACCAGTTTTTCGGGCTTCAC